>CAJMDR010000509.1 GCA_905212215.1 uncultured Porphyromonadaceae bacterium | reverse complement strand
AGAGCACGCAGAGAAACCGGCGGACGCGAGAATCAAGAACGGCAAGTATATCAAGAAGCCCGTCGAAAATGAAAAATGAGCCGCAGATTATATCAGCGACTCTAACTCGAAATAATGGGGTCTATTCCACCTCGCGGGTGCGAATGGGCGCACTGATCCCTTGTCACGAATCTACCTAAATCGTCGATTCGACAGATTATAGCAGAGTTCTACAAAGGAGCAGCAATTATGAACAAACAACAGCTTGCCAATAAAATCTGGGAATCCGCAAACAAAATGCGATCCAAGATCGAGGCTAACGAATATAAAGACTACATTCTCGGTTTCATCTTCTATAAGTTTCTCTCTGACAAAGAAGTGGATTTTCTAAAGAAGGACGGATATGAAGAAACTGACCTCCAGGAACATGTACATGAGAACAACGAGGAACTTGTTGATTATTGTCAGCAACACCTTGGCTATTTTATCGCCTATGATAATCTTTTCTCGACATGGCTGGATAAGGGAAATAGCTTTACTGTTGACAATGTGAGAACTGCTCTTTCTGCATTCAATCGCTTGATCAGTGATACGCAGAAAAAGGTGTTCAGCAAAATTTTTAATACACTGGAAACTGGTCTGAGCAAACTTGGTGACAGCACCAGCAATCAAACCAAAGCTATCCGCGACTTGATTCAGCTGATTAAGGATATTCCTACCGATGGCAGGCAGGACTATGACGTTTTAGGCTTTATTTACGAATATTTGATCAGCAACTTTGCTGCAAATGCTGGGAAGAAGGCCGGTGAGTTTTATACGCCTCATGAAGTGTCTCAGCTTATGTCTGAGATTGTCGCAACCCACTTGAAGGATCGTGAGAAAATCGAAATATATGATCCTACGAGCGGTTCTGGCTCTCTTTTGATCACCATAGGCAAGAGTGCTACCAAGTACCTGAAGAATAAAGACGGCATCATGTACTATGCGCAGGAGCTGAAGGAAAACACATACAATCTGACCCGTATGAATCTTGTTATGCGCGGCATCAATCCAG
>CAJMDR010000508.1 GCA_905212215.1 uncultured Porphyromonadaceae bacterium | reverse complement strand
AAGGACAGAATGGATGTGGTGGATGACTGCTACAAGGAGATGAAGCGTCTGAAGAACCTGACGGCATACTTCACAAACAAGAATATCTCCGTTTCGTACCTCAGAGCCAAGAAGAAGGCGGACACCCAAAGGGTTGTCAACCTCTACGGCGACGGTTCTGAAAAATACTGGTAAAGCCTATGCTGTGCGCGATAGATTTCTCAAATCTCCACTCCATACTCCGGTCGCTCTATGACGAGATGATGCCTTTGTGCAGCGACATGGCGGGAGTGGCACAAGGCATAGCCGGACTCGGCGCATTGTTCTATGTCGCCTACCGCATCTGGCAGGCGTTGTCAAGAGCCGAACCGGTGGATGTGTTCCCGCTCCTGCGTCCCTTTGCCATCGGGCTCTGCATCATGTTCTTCCCGACGGTGGTGCTCGGCACCATCAACTCGGTAATGTCGCCCATTGTGCAAGGCACAGCCTCGATGCTCGAAGGGCAGACGCTTGACATGAAGAAGTACCGGGAGGAGAAAGACCGGCTGGAGTATGAACAGATGATGCGTGACCCATCCACCGCTTACCTTGTCGATGATGCCGAGTTTGACAGGCAGATTGACGAACTCGGAGTGACTGAGGTAGGCACCGCCGCCGGAATGTATATCGAGAGAGGTATGTATAAGGTCAAGAAAGCGATTCAGAATTTCTTCCGCGAATTGCTGGAGATGCTTTTTCAAGCCGCATCCCTCTCGATAGACACCATAAGGACATTCTTTCTCATCGTGCTGGCGATACTCGGTCCGATAGCCTTTGCGCTATCGGTGTGGGACGGATTCCAGAGCACTCTGGTACAGTGGATATGCCGATACATTCAGACCTATCTGTGGTTGCCTGTCGCCGACCTCTTTTCGACGATACTGGCTAAAATCCAAGTCCTGATGCTCCAGAACGACATTTCGGAACTGACTAACAATCCGAATGTTGACCTCGACGGGAGCAACACAGCTTACACGATTTTCATGATTATCGGCATTATCGGCTACTTTACGATCCCGACCGTAGC
>CAJMDR010000507.1 GCA_905212215.1 uncultured Porphyromonadaceae bacterium | reverse complement strand
GAGCGCGAACCCTATACAATTGTTATTCCGCCGCCCAATGTGACGGGAGTACTTCACATGGGGCACATGCTCAACAATACAATTCAGGATATTCTGGTGCGTAGGGCACGCATGACGGGCAAGAATGCCCTCTGGGTGCCGGGAACGGATCATGCCGCCATTTCCACCGAAGCCAAGGTGGTGGCCAAACTTGCCGCCGACGGCATCGACAAGTCGTCGCTGACCCGCAAGGAGTTCCTTGACCATGCGTGGGACTGGACACACAAGTATGGCGGTATCATTCTGCAGCAGCTCAAAAAACTTGGTGCATCGTGTGACTGGGAGCGTACAGCCTTCACTATGGATCCGGTGCTCTCGGCTTCTGTGATAAAGGTGTTCAATGACCTTTACGACAAAGGCTATATCTATCGCGGCGCACGTATGGTGAATTGGGATCCGCAGGCTCTCACCGCCCTCAGCGATGAGGAAGTAGTTTACAAAGAGGAACAGAGTCATCTCTACAATCTCCGCTACTATGTGGCCGATGATCCGGAAAGTCGCTATATTGTTGTAGCCACTACTCGCCCGGAGACAATCCTTGGCGATACCGCAGTGTGCATCAATCCCGACGATGAACGATATCATTGGCTGAAGGGCAAGAAGGTCATTGTGCCATTGGTAGGGCGCGAGGTGCCTATTATCGAAGACGAATACGTGGAGATGGACTTCGGTACAGGTTGCCTCAAGGTTACCCCGGCACACGATGTGAATGACTATAATCTCGGCCTTAAGCATAACCTGCCGAGCATAGACATCTTCAACCCCGACGGTACTATCTCGGCAGCCGGAGGATTCTATGTTGGCGAAGACCGTTTCGAGGTAAGGAAACGCATCATGGCAGATCTCAAGGAGAAAGACCTTGTGGAGAAAGTGGAAGACTATGTGAACAAGGTAGGCCACTCTGAGCGTACCGACGCTGTTATAGAACCGAAGCTGTCGACACAGTGGTTTGTGCGCATGGAGAAGCTTGCCGAACCGGCGCTTAAGGGTGTAGAGACGGATGAGATAAAATTCGTCCCCTCCAAGTTCAAGAATCTCTACCGCCAC
>CAJMDR010000506.1 GCA_905212215.1 uncultured Porphyromonadaceae bacterium | reverse complement strand
AAGCATATAACCTGAGTGTGAAACGGATTGCTGGATACCTTATGCTGGCCTTGGCATTGATTATGATGCTTGTGGCCGCTGTGGCGTCGGTAGCGCAGAACCCTTCTTCTTCAACGGGGGGTAACGCTGTCGCCGTACCTGTTTTGCCGTCCACCCAGAGCAAAGCGGCGGTACCCGGAAATGCAGGAAAGCTTCCCCCGCCGCCGCCAATACCCATGTCCTCCATCTCCGGCTCTCCCAACATGCCGGATTCTGTTATTCTCCCTTCTCCCGTGCGACCCACCATTCCTCAGAGCTATGAGGACTTTGTAGGGCAGGAATATGCCGCCGACCTGCGCGACCCGGAGAATGTGCACCATGAAGTGTTCTACGATCCGGCGTCGAAGATGTATTATTATTACACCCGCATCGGTGACAAGGTAGCAGTGGTGCCTATGCAGCTCACTCCGTCGGAATATAACCGTATCTCCTTCCGTCAGGGAATGATGCAGTATTTCCGTCAGCGAAACTCCGAGTCTTTCGCGCAGAAGGACAAGGAGCCGTTCAACATTCTTGACATGAACTTCGCCCTCGGTCCTTTGGAAAAGGTGTTCGGCCCCGGAGGAGTACGTCTCACCACCCAAGGCAGTGTACAGCTGAGCATGGGCATAAAGAGCAACAAGACCGACAACCCGGCTCTCAGCCTCGATGCACGGCGCAAGACTTATTTCGACTTTGACCAGAAGATTCAGGCAAACATAGCGGCTTCGGTAGGCGACAAGATGAAGTTCAACATGACCTACAACACAGACGCTACCTTCGACTTCGACTCAAAGAACCTGAAACTGGCGTACGAGGGTAAGGAAGACGAAATCATAAAAAGTCTGGAGGCCGGCAACGTGTCCATGACCACCGGGTCAAGTCTGATACGCGGCTCGGCTGCACTTTTCGGTGTCAAGACTAAGCTTCAGTTCGGCAAACTTACCCTCACAGCCCTCCTGAGCCAACAGAACTCCGAATCCAAGACGGTGAACTCTACAGGCGGCGTTCAGACAACACCGTTCAGTGTCAAGGCAGACGAGTACGATGCAAACCGCCACTTCTTCCTGG
>CAJMDR010000505.1 GCA_905212215.1 uncultured Porphyromonadaceae bacterium | reverse complement strand
CCAGCCTTTAAGCTTCTCCACCAGCGTAACGGTTTTGGCTGTCTCCAGAGCTCCGTCTTTCTTTGCATTGTCTATCATGTCCTGGAGGTGCTTTGCGCCATCGCGCCCCGTCAACCGCGAATGCACTTCGCTCGCCACAGCGTCCTCATCATCGCGTATGTCGGCGTAGTTAGGGTCATCCATCACCTCCTGCCAGAGCGGCGTCTCCTTCATCAGTTCCTTGCCGCGCGCCCACAGCTCAGGATTCTCCCTGCGCACCATCTCATCCCACAAGTGAGTATACTCATGCAGCGGCGTCTCCGGATTCATCGAGTCACGGTTCAGCCACACCTCGCCGTTCACAGTCCAGCCATACACCGTCCCCGAAGGAGTGCTCAGATAACGACGGTCTTCGTCGGTCTCGATCGAATATTTGGCCGTCTCCCCGGAATTGCCTACCTTTGCACCCGAAACCTCTGCTTCAGATCTGGGCGCGCTTAATTGCGTGTTTTCTGCCCTCTTCTGGAGCGGATTTTTTCTATTGCTGATAAAGTTGGTAAAACGTTCATTTTTACCATGCACCTCCGTGGTCACCCTTAGGCGTGTTCCATCTTCGGCAACATAATCATAAGCGACTTTCTTATCGTCTGCCGTACGCTCACCCTTGGCAAGAATCTCCGGTATCATCGCAATATCTTCGCCTGTGATATAATTGCTCGCTGTTCCGAAATGTCTGAACAGCGAATGCTTCGTTCCAGCCATAGGTTCTCTCCCCTGACGCATGACAACACGCTTCTTTCCATCTTCGCGTTCCACTTCTATCGCCACATTGTCACGCTTGCCGGAGAATACATCCACAACCGCCTGCTGATTTTCGTCAAGCTGCTTGTCTGCGAAGTGCTCGGCAATCTGTTCCATCTTGCGGTCAGTCCGGCTGCCCATCAGTCGCTCATCGCCGCCACGGTTGTCAAGCATCGTGCGGGCCTCCGCATCGCTCACCTCATGCACCGCTATACCCGCGCTCTCAAGCAGCCCCTTCGCCGCATCATAAACAGCCTCATTCGTTTGCGACTCGGCACCTACGCTAAACTCGACATAACCGTTCCTCTCGCGCTTCTCTATGATGAGCTTTACAATGGCCGCCTCGTTTTTACCCAAAAACACCTCCCCGCTTTCATACGCATTCCACACTTGCTCCGGACTTCCAAACTCTGCTATCAGCCACTCGATCGTGTCACGCTCGGCTGTAGTG
>CAJMDR010000504.1 GCA_905212215.1 uncultured Porphyromonadaceae bacterium | reverse complement strand
CAGCATCATGTCCGGTCAAGGCTGCAAACGGTGCGAACTGGGCCGCACGGTTCTCCATAGACATGGGTGTCCGTGTTTTGCTCACATGGTGCGGAAGATTGATTATATCGTCATACCTACTCATGGTGTCCTCCTATCTGTTGGTTACGGTCGCGCTGCGTGGCTCCGTCGGCATAGTTTAGCCCTTTAAGAATGGCGTTCTTTCCAAACATCTTCTTGATTTTCAGAACTGCCTCCTGTCTACGCCGCTCCTTTGCAAGTTCGGCTTCCTCCGCTTCCTGCTGTCGCTTCAACTCCTCATAATCTGTGAACAGGTCGAGCTGCATGGCTTGTGGCTTTGATTTCACATCTTCCTCATGAATCAGACGATTGATTGAGAGTGTAAGGCGTCGCACGAGCAGGTCAGGATTGATAATCCTGTCGTATAACTCAGCAACTTTCTCAGTCAGTATCTTTCCGGAAGATGTCGGATGCTCAATGTTTATTGTGCCGTGGGCATGCACGGGAACTTGCCTTCCGTAATGGTCGGTCGTTATCTTGCCATTATACTTTACCCTTATCGCCGGATTTGTTAGTGACTCTATGTCGTATCCTACAGTCAGCACGAGCTGGTCTGTTACAAGACGTTTGTCAATAAGGTCGAGCGATACGCTGTCAGCCATTTCAAGCACCACGTTTCGTGCCTGTGCCGAAGTATATGCACAGGTCAATACCTGACCGCTGCTGATACTCTTCGCCTCTGGTCGGTATGATTTCACATACTCCATTGTGACCGGCTCCCATCCCCAGGCATGGTCAATTAGAAGTTCGGCGTTTACTCCGAACAGTTTATAAAGAAAATCCTCATGATTGATTGAGCAACGAGCAATGTCGCCCATTGTCAGGATTCCGTATGGTGCCAGTCTGTTGGCGATACCACGCCCGACACGCCAGAAATCAGTGAGTGGCGTATGCTCCCACAACTGACGGCGATATGACATCTCATCAAGTTCGGCAATGCGGACACCATCCTTGTCAGGCGACATCTTCTTTGCTACAATATCCATGGCAATCTTACAGAGATACATATTCGTGCCTATTCCGGCAGTTGCGGTTATACCCGTCTCAGCCAATACTTCACGAATCATCTTCATGGCTAATTCGTGGGCGGTCATACCGTAGGTTTTAAGGTATGCCGTCTCATCCATTATCACCTCGTCGATTGAATAGACATGAATATCCTCCGGGGCAATATATCGCAGATAGATGTCATAGATTCTTGTGCTGTACTCTATATAATGCGCCATTCTCGGCGGCGCAACCAGATAGCTGACCGCCAGC
>CAJMDR010000503.1 GCA_905212215.1 uncultured Porphyromonadaceae bacterium | reverse complement strand
CAGCAATTTATGGCTGCCCGTGAAGAGCTCCTCAAGGGTGATGAAGTTGCCCAGCGACTTGCCCATCTTCTGGCCGTTGATCGTGATCATGTTGTTGTGCACCCAGTAACGTGCCGAATCGTGCCCCAGCGCGGCGGTCGACTGCGCGATCTCGCACTCGTGGTGCGGGAACATCAGGTCCATGCCGCCGCCGTGGATGTCGAAACGCTCGCCCAGATAGCGGGTGCTCATGGCCGAGCACTCCATATGCCAGCCGGGGAATCCCTCGCTCCACGGCGAAGGCCAGCGCATGATATGTTCGGGCGACGCCTTTTTCCACAGCGCGAAGTCCAGCGGACAACGTTTCTCATCCTGTCCGTCAAGAGCGCGGGTTGTGCTCAAAAGGTCGTCGATGTTGCGTCCCGACAGGATGCCGTAGCGGTGATCGGCATTATACTTGCGTACATCAAAGTAAACCGAACCGTTGGACTCGTAGGCATATCCGGCGTCAAGAATTTTCTTTACGTATTCAATCTGCTCTATGATATGGCCGGAAGCATGCGGTTCAATGCTTGGAGGAAGCACGTTCAGAGCCTCCATGTCGTGGTGATAGCGGTTGAGGTAATACTGCACCACTTCCATCGGCTCCAGCTCTTCCAGGCGTGCCTTCTTGGCAATCTTGTCCTCGCCGGAATCGGCGTCATGCTCTAAGTGGCCTACATCGGTGATGTTGCGAACATAGCGCACCTTGTAGCCGAGATGGGTCAGATAGCGGTAGAGGATGTCGAAAGTGATTGCGGGTCTGGCATGGCCTAAATGGGCGTCGCCATACACCGTGGGACCGCACACATACATCCCCACCCTTTCTGGATGAATGGGCCGGAAAGGAGCTTTGCTGTGCGTAAGCGTGTTGTAGAGTACAAGGTTGTTGTCCATCCCTGCGGAGATTGTTGGTTATCAGTTCTGTCCGTACGGTACTTTCGGCTTGATTTCGCCGAAGTTGGCCTCATATTTTCCCACATTGTCCTGCAGGGCGAACAGAAACTGCTTGGCGTTCTCCGGAGTCATGATGATGCGGCTCACCACATTTGCCTGCGGCATGTTGGGAGCATGGAAAATGAAGTCGATAAGGAACTCGTTGGGGTCATGACCCACCATAGCCAGGTTCGAGAACTTGCCATCGGCCAGTTCCGGACGAAGCTGTATCTGTATCTGGTTGCCTTGCTGGTTGTTGTTGTTATTCTCTTCCATAATAGTCGTTGTTTCAGTGTTTATAGTTTCACGAAAGGGAGATTAGCTGTATTGCAGCTCAGAAAGACGTGCAGACCTTTTCTGTCTCCTTTTCTTTAT
>CAJMDR010000502.1 GCA_905212215.1 uncultured Porphyromonadaceae bacterium | reverse complement strand
GCGTGCTCCGAATAGCAGAGGTTAACGTCGGAGATGATGTCGACGATGCGGCGATTGGTTTCCTCGGGCAGACACTCGTCCTTGCAGCGGTTGCCGGCCTCCATGTGGAAGATAGGAATATGCAGGCGCTTGGCGGGAATAGCCGAGAGGCATGAGTTGGTGTCGCCGAGGATGAGCAGAGCATCGGGTTTGATATCGACCATCAGCTTATACGAGCAATTGATGATGTTGCCCACTGTCGCGCCGAGGTCATCGCCGACGGCATCCATGTACACCTCGGGGTCTGCGAGCTTCAAGTCCTTGAAGAACACGCCGTTGAGATTATAGTCATAGTTCTGGCCAGTGTGGGCGAGGATAACGTCGAAGTATTTGCGGCACTTGTTGATTGTAGCCGCAAGACGGATAATCTCGGGACGGGTGCCGACGATGATTAGCAGTTTGAGTTTACCGTTGTCGGCAAAATGTATGTCTTTATAATCGGTTTTCATTTTACGGGGTCGAAATAGGTGTCGGGCTTGTTAGGGTCGAAGATTTCGTTGCAGTACATGACGGTGACGAGATCCTCGGTATCGGAGAGGTTGATGATGTTGTGGGTGTAGCCCGGGACCATGATGACAGACTGGATTTTGTCGCCGCTCACCTCGTATTCGAGGATTTCATCTGTCCCTTCCTTGCGCATCTGAATCAGTCCGTGACCCTTCACGACGATGAACTGTTCCCACTTGCTGTTGTGCCAGTGCTGACCCTTGGTGATTCCGGGCTTTGAGATATTGATACTCACCTGACCGCAGTTTGGAGTGTGGACAAGTTCGGTGAACGAGCCACGGTTGTCGACGTTCATTTTGAGGTCGAACACGGCCTTGTCTTTCGGCAAATAGCTAAGGTAAGTGGAGAACAGACGCTTGGCGAAACTGTCGGCAGGGATTTCGGGAATCATCAGTGTCTGTGGCATATCAGCGAACTGATGCAGCAGATCGACAATCTCGCCGAGGGTTGCATGGAATGTAGTCGGCACGTAGCAATAGCGTCCATCCTCACGGCCTACAGCCTCTATGCCTTCAAACTCGCAATGATGCTCCTTGCCCTGGAGAGCAAGAATCATCTCATCCACAAGGTCATCGATATAGAGCAGTTCGAGCTCTACGGTCGGGGCGTTGACCTGAATCGGCAAGTCGTTGGCGATGTTGTTGCAGAACGTGGCGACAGCTGAATTGTAGTTCGGACGGCACCATTTGCCGAAGAGATTCGGGAAGCGGTAGACTAAAACTTTTGCGCCCGTCTCTTTCGCGTAGTCGAAGAACAGCTCCTCGCCGGCCTTCTTGCTCTCGCCG
>CAJMDR010000501.1 GCA_905212215.1 uncultured Porphyromonadaceae bacterium | reverse complement strand
CTGAGCATCCGACTGATGCTCATTTCTCATTCACATTTGTTTTTAAACAAGCTCTTAGAAGTTTACCGGGGTGATGGTGAAGCTGAAGTGCCAGGGAGAGGCGGTTGCTCGGTCGCGGGGCAAAGGGGCTCCCTGTCCGCAACTGTTGCCGCCTAAGCCTGTTACTTTCTTGTCTATGTGCAGATAGACGTATCCGTCTGGAGTGAGGTCCTGTGGATGTGCCGCGGTTGCAAGTGCATTCTCACTGTAGTCGAGGGCTGTGAACGCGAAAGGCTGTGAGGCAGTGAAGCGCAAACCTTTGCCTTGTGAATCGGTAAGCATTAGCATACGGGTATCTTCATGGTTACCCATGTTCTGCGGCTTCGCGTAGTTTACAAACTCCTTGTCGGTGGCACTCTTGTAATAACCCATGAATGCACCGCTTTTGCGGTCGGCATAGTTCTCCACCGGCCCGCGGCCATAATATTCCATTTCACGGAACGAGGAGGGGAGTTCTATTGCGAAGCCGAGGCGTGGAACGATAAGCGTGGTGTCTGTGGAATTGAATGATGCGTGAATGTTTACTACACCTTCCGGGGAAACAGTGTATGTAACTTGTCCGGTGAGACGGAAAGTGGTGGCAGAATCCGGCATCTCCTCAATTTTTACATTATTGGAGTACGCATCGCGCAGAATTGCCTTGTTGGGCGCCTGGGCGGTCAGAGTGCAGGTAAAGACAGCATTGCCGTTTTTCTTGCTCTGTTTCCAGTCTGTGGCGCTGTATCGCATGTTGTGAAGGCCGGCTGCATAGGTGGACTTATACATCCAGTTATCGTTATTGACAAGAGCACGGAAAAGATCTGGGCGAGGTCCGTGACCGGGAGTTATGATTTCCTTACCGTCATAGCTCAATGTATTGATAAGCCCGGTCGCAGGGTCGAAAGTAATAGCGAAGTCCTTACCGGTTACAGAAGTCTTGCTGGTTTTTATCTTCCCTTTTTTAGGTGCTTCGACTTTTTCCACAACATAAGGTACAGGGTTGTTTATCGCAATCTGTTCTGCCATTTGGCGATAGCCTTTCTCTGCCCAAGGCATATCTTTGTCTAAAAGAAAACTTATGTTCAGGAAGTATTCCTTGCCCGGCTCCAGAGAAACACCGGAAAGAGGATTGTCAACTACCGTTCTTGAACGCGGTGACATATCACCGTTCAACGCTATATCGGCTGAGGCAACTTCCTTACCGTCGGCAAGTAAAGTAGCCTTGCAGACATAACCTGTAAGAGGAACGAAATAGTTCTTGTTGAATATTTCGAGCTGTTTAGTAGTGGAATCAAGAGCCTTGACTTCTATTGGCTG
>CAJMDR010000500.1 GCA_905212215.1 uncultured Porphyromonadaceae bacterium | reverse complement strand
AGATACGAATTATTTCTCTGATATGCAAATGTTTAATTTATAGAAGTTTCCTATAGTGTTTCAGGTTGGTTCGCTAATTCTATCTGTTGAGTCAAATTCAGTCCGTTGAGTCAAAAACACTTGAGTCAAAAATCGGTCAGTTGAATCAAAAGAACCGGAGGTTGTCGGCCCGACAACACAGTCGGCGTTGGAATTCGGGGCAAAGATAGCAATAAAAAATGAATTACAAAAATATAATGTTAAAAATAGTTTTCAGTCACCTTTTCACCACTCTGTCCGGATTCGCCGCCAGAAACGCCGCCCAGGACTTCGGGCCACGGGCTATTTCCGGTTTCTGGCTCTGGTAGAAGTGTGTCAGTGCCGCTGCAAGGGCATCGGTGGCGTCAAGAAGATGCGGCATCTGCTCTGAAGGAATATGGAGTATATGCCGCAGCATCTCCGCTACCTGCTCCTTTGAGGCGCCTCCACGTCCTGTGACGGCCTGTTTTATGGTGGTTGGAGGGTATTCCGCTATTGGCACATCGCGGCTCAACGCAGCCGCCATGGCAACACCTTGTGCCCGACCGAGTTTCAGCATAGACTGAACATTCTTTCCGCAGAACGGAGCCTCGATGCTAAGTTCGTCAGGCAGATATTGCTCAACCAGGCCTAAGACTCGGTCGTAGATGCGGCGCAGACGCAGGTAATGGCTCTCGAACTTGCTGAGCTTGATGACCCCCATCACGACTACTTGCGGGGTCTTGCCGTTAATGCCCAGCACTCCGTATCCCATGACGTTCGTGCCGGGGTCTATGCCCATTATGACACGTTCATATTTCCTGATGCTCTCGTCCATAAGAAGTAGCCTCAGATTTCAGCGCTTTCCAGAATTGTTTCGAATACCATGCACTGTTGTGGCGGAAGGGCGGCACTCAATTGTTTCAGTGCCAAGGCGAAGTCTCCGTTACGGAAGGCCGAAAGCTGCTGCATGTTGGCAAAGCGGCATTGCAGCGCTATACTCTGGGGCTCATCGGGCGGAGGAGTCTGTCCCTGAACCTCTTTCAGCTTCAGCCACAGATGCTCCGTGGCGGCCACGACAGGTTTCACGTATCGCCGCAAGGCATCCTCCAAAGCGTTCAAAGAAGCATCGGCACAGAAAAATGAAATATTGAGAATCATTGCATCCATGTTCGTGGGAGATTATGTTTCGGAGCCGATAAAAGTAATAGAACGGTTCAGATGAAAGCTATCGCTCGGATCCGACAAAACATAATGAAAGCGGAGGTCCGGGGAATAGGGGAATGGACGCTCCGCTTTCTGGGTTGGTGGTGGGAGAGCCTCTTGTCGGATTCGAACCAACGACC
>CAJMDR010000499.1 GCA_905212215.1 uncultured Porphyromonadaceae bacterium | reverse complement strand
CCTGCTCCGTTCTCACTCAAAAAGAGCCGTGCATAGATAGAAAACCGCGACCAATACACACCACAGATAAAGACAATCAGGGTGGTCTCCACCATACAATACTATCTAAAGGACTGACAGATACATGGACGTCTTACGGCATCCTGCCGTAACGAAATATGATAAGCTCTGATTATGCACATCAGGGCTTTACTTTATCATAGTCTCGACCTCTTTGATATCGTAAAAAACAAACATCGACACGACCCGCTCTTAGACTGGGCAATCCTGATGTATCAGAAAAAGCCTCAATGAGAGAACAAGATTTCTACGAGGCATCTTCTTTTCTTAAAATATTTCAATAATCCACGAATAACGATTCTTGAAATTTTATTAACTTTGCAGATAAACAGAACCAACTAACACAGCAACCATAAAGGCGACCTTTACCCGCAAAGAAACAAGGAGGAACGATATTGCCGAAGCGAGCATCGCGGCATCCTCCGCGACACAGGGCAGCCGCCGGGAAACTGCATCATGGAATATAACCACAAAGAGATAGAACGCCGCTGGCAACAGCGCTGGAAAGAAGACGGCACTTACAAAGTGACGGAGGATACGAGCAAACCCAAATTCTATGTCCTCGACATGTTCCCCTATCCTTCGGGAGCAGGCCTGCATGTAGGGCATCCGTTAGGCTACATCGCCTCCGACATCGTTTCGCGCTACAAACGTCAGTGCGGCTTCAATGTGTTGCATCCCATGGGCTTCGACGCCTACGGCCTGCCGGCGGAACAGTACGCCATACAAACGGGACAGCATCCGGAAATCACCACTACCACCAACATTGCCCGCTACAAGGAACAGCTCGGCATTATAGGCCTCGGCTACGACTGGAGCCGCGAGATACGTACTTGCGACCCGGTCTATTACAAATGGACACAATGGGCTTTCATGCGCATGTTCGAGAGCTGGTACGACACCGAGGCTCAGCATGCACGCCCCATAAGCGAACTCGAGAAGCATTTCGAGAAATATGGCACCGAAGGACTTACGGCGGCCGGCTCGGAAGAACTGTCGTTCAGCGCCAACGAGTGGAAAGGGATGGACAGCAAGCGCCGCGCCGAGGTGCTGATGAACTACCGCATAGCGTTCCAGGCCGAGACAATGGTGAACTGGTGCGCCGAATTGGGCACCGTTCTTGCCAACGACGAGGTGAGCGAGGGAGTGAGCGTACGCGGCGGCTATCCTGTGGAACAGAAGAAGATGCGCCAGTGGTGTCTGAGGGTGTCGGCCTACGCACAGCGTCTGCTCGACGGCCTGGATGAACTGGACTGGAGCGACAGCCTGAAGGAAACGCAGCGCAACTGGATAGGACGCAGTGAGGGCGCTGAGATGCGTTTCGCCGTGGCAGGCCGCGATGACCTTGAGCTGGAAATCTTCACCACCCGCGCCGACACGGTG
>CAJMDR010000498.1 GCA_905212215.1 uncultured Porphyromonadaceae bacterium | reverse complement strand
CTTGATCTGTTCCATACCGGCCCCGGATTCGATGCGGAGGAGGAAGCCTTCTACCGCGCCATGCAGCGGCGTAAGAAGAAAAAACGCCGTGGCGCCAGACTGTAATTTTTCAACTTCAATTTCAATATATTATGAGCCAACAGGAAGACGACCTCCGGGCGTTAGCCAAAATAATGGACTTCATGCGCGGCATAAGTTTTGTACTTGTGGCCGCGAATATGCTTTGGTTCACGGGCATAAAGACCGTGGAAAGCGGCTGGTTCTATACCACCGCGTACAAGATACTGAACAATCTGGACAATGCCTGCGGACTGTTCCACAATCCCAACAACGCAAAATGGTTCGCGCTTCTCCTTCTCGCCCTTTCGTGTTTCGGCACGAAAGGGGTCAAGAAAGAGAGCATCCGGTGGAAACATATAATAATCGCCATCACCGCAGGAATGTTCCTCTATTTCGGTTGCTGGTGGATGCCGGCCAAAGAATGGCTTTACTCCTATATAATATGTACCGTCACGGGATATGTGGCGTTGCTGTTCGGAGGCGTATGGATGGGCCGTATGCTGAAAGGCAACCTGATGGACGACCGTTTCAACAACGAGAACGAATCGTTCATGCAGGAGACGCGACTCGTCGAGAACGAATACTCGGTGAACCTACCGCCGCGGTTCTATTATAACAAGCGGTGGAACAAGGGATGGATAAACGTGGTAAACCCGTTCCGCGCCACAATAGTCCTCGGCACTCCCGGTTCCGGCAAGTCATATGCCGTAGTGAACAACTATATAAAACAGTGTATAGAAAAGGGTTACAGTGCTTATATCTATGACTTCAAGTTTCCGGATCTGTCTGTCATAGCGATGAATCATCTGAACGCTCACACAAAAGATTACAAAGGAGTTGTGCCTGAGTTCCGTGTGATCAACTTCGATGACCCGATGCGCTCACACCGGTGCAATCCGATAGCCCCGGAGTTTATGACCGACATTTCCGACGCATACGAGTCGGCCTACACCATAATGCTCAACCTTAACAAAACGTGGGTGAGCAAGCAGGGCGACTTCTTTGTGGAATCCCCGATAATATTACTGGCCGCTATAATATGGTTCCTCCGCATTTACAAGGACGGCGAGTATTGCAACTTCCCCCATGCGATTGAGTTCCTATGCCGGCCATACGAGGATATTTTCCCGATACTCACATCATATCCCGAACTTGAAAATTATCTTTCCCCATTCATGGACGCTTGGCTCGGAGGGGCGCAGGAGCAGCTCCAAGGCCAGATAGCGTCTGCGAAAATCCCTCTCACGAGGATGATTTCCCCACAGCTCTATTGGGTAATGTCTGCCAGTGAGTTTTCGCTTGACATAAACAATCCGGAGCGGCCTAAGATATTGTGTGTCGGAAACAATCCCGACCGCCAGAACATCTATGGCGCCGCACTCGGTCTGTATAATTCCC
>CAJMDR010000497.1 GCA_905212215.1 uncultured Porphyromonadaceae bacterium | reverse complement strand
GACACGGCTTCCAGCCATGAACGCCTCTTCTTCATCGAGGTGATGGGTCGCGACGCCGGGTTCCTGGCTCTGAACGGGGCAATCGCCTCCGGAGCGGAAGCCGCCATAATACCGGAAATCTCCACTCAGGACGAACAGCTCGCACAGCTCATCAAGACCGGGTTCCGCAAGTCGAAGAACTCTTCCATCGTTCTGGTGGCCGAGAGCCCTGTCACAGGAGGAGCAATGGGCCTGGCGGAGCGCGTCAAGGAGGAATATCCGGAATATGACGTGCGCGTAACCATCCTCGGCCACTTGCAGCGTGGCGGCTCTCCCACAGCCTACGACCGCATCCTCGCCTCGCGAATGGGTGCCGCGGCAATCGACGCTCTCCTCGACGACCAGCGAAACGTGATGATCGGCGTCAAGAACGACGAGATCGTCTACGTCCCCTTCACCAAAGCCATCAAGAACGACAAGCCCATCAACGCCGAGCTGCTAAGCACTCTGCGCCGCCTTTCCATATAATCCTGCCCCTATACTATGAATAACACTGAAACCAACAACGGCGGCGTGGGCGAAAAGAACACTGAAAAGACTGTAAGCACAGTCGGCAACGGTAATGCAATGAACAATACGCAAACATCCGTAGCTTCGGAGACACAGGCTCTGAAGGCGGTGGAACAGCACCGTTATATGGAGCATGTGCGCAGGTCGAGGATAATCCAGGGAATAGCTCACTGGATTGTGCTCGCCCTCTCTCTGGCGCTTATAGTCTTTATCAGCTACGACACCTTCAACGACATTCCTTTCCTCCAGAACAAAGTCTATATGACCTTCCAGTTCTGGGTGTGCGTGGTGTTCATGGCCGATTTCATCATAGAGCTGTCGGTAAGCCTTGACAAGAAGAGATATGTGGCCACCCATATTCTATTCTTCCTCATCTCCATACCGTACCTCAACCTATTGCAGATGACGGGCTGGCTCACCGACGTCACCACCCAGCAGCTCTACTTCCTGCGTTTCATACCCCTTGTACGCGGCGCCTACGCCCTGGCAATGGTAGTAGGGGCCCTGTCACAGAACAAGGCTACCAACCTGCTGACTTCCTACGCCGCAATACTCTTTTCCATCATATATTTCCTCTCGCTGATTTTCTACGAGCAGGAACTTCCCATCAACAGCGACGTCACAGACTATTGGGATGCTCTGTGGTGGGCGCTGATGAACGTCACCACCATAGGCTGCGACATCAATCCCATGTCCGTGGCCGGACAGGTATGCGCCGTGGTGCTCGCCGCCTCGGGAATGATGATGCTACCCCTCTTCACCGTCTTCGTCACCTCGCTGGTAAAGGACCATTATACGCGCCAGAAACAGCGTGAGACGGAGATAAGGGAGGCCTTCGAATCGTCTATGATGCGCCACGACGAGAAGAAACTTGACCGACAGAACAAATAACCCATAACCCACCGAACTATGCCT
>CAJMDR010000496.1 GCA_905212215.1 uncultured Porphyromonadaceae bacterium | reverse complement strand
TCAATTCCTTAATCTACTTAATCTCCTTATCTTCCTCTAATTCCCCAATACAGAAACTCTTTATTCTTCTGGATTGCAGGTCTGAGTTCAGCGCACGCTATGTTCAGCAAACACAAAAATAAGCGGCACTGACTTTTGGTCAGTGCCGCTTATATTAATGTTGTGTGTCAGGATCAGTTTGCAAGACGGAATACAACGGGCAGTGTGAAGTATGAGCGCACTGCTACACCATTGTTCTTGCCGGGCTGCCACTTAGGCATTGATTTCACTACTCGCATTGCCTCGCGGTCAAGTGAACGGTCAACGCTCTTAAGTACGGTAACACCGCTGATTGATCCGTCGCGTTCTACGATGAAGCGTACAATAACCTTGCCTTCTACTCCTGCGTCTACTGCTTCAGGAGGATAGTTGACATGGGTGGAAAGCCATTTGTTGACATTGCCTTTGAACTGTGCCTGCTGTTCTACAGCCTCGAACACCTTCTCCGGTTCGTCCTTTGGTTTCGGCTTTTCCTCAACTACTACAGGTTCTGGCAGCTTGACCTGTGCCGCTACTGTTTCGTGGCGGTCAACGTCATCGCTACCTTCCTGGTTGACGGTACCTACCGTGGTGGTATTTTCCTGCTGCTCGATAACGTCGCGAACTTCATTCTTAACCTCATTCGGCGGCACGATTGCAATCTGAGTCTGCTGTACGGACGCAGCCACCTCTTCCTGCACCACTTCGGGTTTCTTTTCTTCCTCGTATTTCTGTTCTTCCTGCTCTTCTTCTTCTACCTGGTCGTTCTGAAGTTCGACCTGGCTCATCTTTTCGGCTTCAAGGGCTTCTTCCATCGCCTTTCTTTCCAGATAGTCGCTGACGCCTACCCATGCCCAGATGCCAAGAGCTATTATTACGAGTCCTATCAGTGTCCACAGCACTGCAAGATTGTGACGTTTGTCGCTGTTCTTGCGGAGCTGGTAGGCGCCAAAATCTTTGTTTTTGTTTTCAAAGACTAAATCGCGCCATTCTTTTGATGTCAGATCTACATTGTTTGCCATGTCTGTAAGTTTTATGGGGTTATAAATCCAACATCACTTATTTACCGTTGGGATGCTGTTTCATATAGTCTTTCAGAAGGACTGAATCCAGATGGTTCATGTTGTCGATCTGATACTTGGCTATATTGTTGATCTGCATCTCGTCCAGTACGCTCACCAGTGCGCCGTAGCTTGCCTGAGCTGTCGATTTGATAATGATCACAGGGCGGCTAAGCTTTTCGTTACGACGGATAGCCTTAGCTTCTTCCTCGAACTTGGCCTTCTCTTCGTCGCTCATGGTCTTGCTGCCGTTCTGGGTGAAGCGGTTGCGGGCGGCGTCGATTTGGTCTATCACCTGTTTGTTACGTTCGCGAAGAATCTTGCGGATTCCGTTGTAGGTGATGTCGCCGGATACAGAAACGTCATTGCCTTTCAGCTCGGTGAGCTTGAGGTTGTTGTTCTGCGACAATACAGC
>CAJMDR010000495.1 GCA_905212215.1 uncultured Porphyromonadaceae bacterium | reverse complement strand
GAATCTTCTCTATTATGGCATCGATTTTCTCCATCTCCAGGTCGATGATGTCGTCCATTATGCGCTGAGCTTTCCCGGCATGTTCGCGCAGCAGGTCGAAATCAAACTCTGCCTGTGGAGTGAAAGGATTCTTCACATAGCCATAGAGATTGATTGCCACGAGGCGGCAGCTATCGTATGGACAGAGAGGAATTTCGCCGCACGGATTAGTGGAGATGGTCTCAAAGCCGAGATCTGCGTAGCAGTCAGGCACAGATTCGCGGCGGATAGTATCCCAGAAGAGCACACCGGGTTCTGCGCTACGCCAGGCATTATGAACTATCTTTGCCCAAAGAGCCTTGGCGTCCGTCTCCTTAACCATTATAGGATTATCGGAGTCTACCGGGAACTTCTGACGATACGGTTCTCCGGAAATGGCACACTCCATGAATTCGTCGTCAATACGTACGGAAACGTTAGCTCCGGTAACCTTTCCTTCTTCCATCTTTGCATCGATGAACGCCTCCGCATCGGGATGGCGACTGGAAACGGTTAGCATAAGAGCGCCACGGCGACCATCCTGAGCCACTTCTCGTGTGGAGTTGGAGTAACGTTCCATGAACGGCACAAGACCGGTGGAAGTGAGGGCGGAGTTCTTTACCGGAGTACCTTTGGGGCGCAGATGACTGAGGTCATGTCCTACACCTCCACGCCGTTTCATGAGCTGTACCTGCTCCTGATCAATGCGCATGATGCCGCCGTAGGAATCAGGATGACCGTCAAGTCCTATCACGAAGCAATTGCTGAGCGAAACGGCCTGCATATTGTTTCCGATGCCGGCCATAGGACTGCCCTGAGGTACTATGTACCGGAATCCTTTCAGCAGCCCGAATATCTCGTCACGGTCCATGCCGTTGGGATATTTCGCTTCTATCCGTGCCAGTTCCGATGCTATGCGACGGTGCATATCATCGGGGGTAAGCTCGAAGAGGTTGCCAAAAGAATCTTTGAGGGCATATTTGCTTGCCCACACCCTGGCGGCAAGCTCGTCACCTCCAAAATATTCTACCGAGGCCTTGTAAGCCTCGTCGTATGTGTATGTCTTCTGAGTTAATTCCATGGGGTTATATTTTCGAAGACAAAGTTACGGAAAGTTTACCGAAACTGATAATAATAATTCCTCACTTCACCGTATTCAGAGCGGAATTATTTATATAACTATCTATATATCAGCATAAAACTAAATTTATAGACAGCCTAAAAAAATATTTTTCACATTCTTTTATCAACACAGTATTTATTTTGCTGTTCAACAAGCGTGTGGATGTGTGCATAAATTATTACCTTTGCGCCATGGAACTGACACAAGAAATGATGAGAGGAGGCTCCATGGACATGGGCTACTTCGCACGCCGCCGCAGTGTGCGCCATTTTCACCAGGAACCGCTCGACGACAACATAATCGCCACCATAGTGCGCCAGGCGACCAAGGCTCCTACCACAGGCAACATGCAGCTGTATTCGG
>CAJMDR010000494.1 GCA_905212215.1 uncultured Porphyromonadaceae bacterium | reverse complement strand
GCCCCAGGGATGACACCGACTCAGTCTTTTCAGCGCCAACAGCAACCCTTTTGCCGGGCCATGTCTGCGGATGGCTTCTACGGCATACTCGCTGCAAGTGGGGGTGAAACGGCAACTCGGCGGAAACATCGGCGAGATGCAGCGCTGATAGAACCGTATCGGCAATATAAGCAGGGAGACTATGACTTTTTTCATTTGAAGACTTCTCCATCCGATGGCTGAAGCTCTGCGACGAGACGCGTCAGCAGTTTTGCCAGCTTGCGTTCAACCAGGTCATACGGTTCCGGCTTGGAGGCGATAAATACCACGCCGAGCGAAAGGGTGGCGATTACCGGATAGCGCTCCACAACAGCCTCGAACTCCGGCAACAGATGCCGGTATGCCTCACGTATACGGCGGCGCATCAGCACACGGTCCACAGCCCTTTTCAGCTTGCGCTTCGGCACGGAGATAAGCATCTGCACCTTGCCTAACTTAGGCATGAATCCCGGTCTGAAAGCCTTTTGCAGTGTCTCGCCGTCAACGGAGCGCCATACCAACCTCAACGGATAGGCATAGAGGCTGTCGCCGTCCCCGAAGAGAGGGTCGACGAGTGCCTTGTGCCTTAGCTTGCACGGCTTGCGTAACCTATAGCTCACATTTGTCTCCGGCGCTTCCATGACTGCAAAATTACAACATTTTCTCCACAGACACACAACGAAGTTGTTACATACCATAGGGCGAGAACTTTACAACCCGGAGGTTGCTTTATGATTAGCCGGGGTTGAACGAGCAAAGCGAGTTAAACCTCCGGTATTTGCGGCCAACCCATAATACATGACGAACCCCTTGTGGGTTCTCAGACGATACCTTGCGAGCAAGTGTCTCTGACGAATTGCATCTAAGAATGCACAAATCATTCCTGTGTTTACTATAAGTAATGCAAACAAGATTTTGGATAGCATAACTCGGACAAGTCGGAAAGGTCAGAGCAGGGAGCGGCGGAGGCGGGAGAGGTAGTCGGGAGTTATGCCGAGGTAGGAGGCTATCATGCGCATGGGCACACGGGGAATGATGTCGGGAATATGTTTCAGCAATGTCCTGTAGCGGTTCGCAGCGGTGCCGGGAGCACCTTGCTTGCGCTCATAGAAGTAGAGCTGATGCTGTGCCTGACGCAATGTCCAGAGCGCGAACTCCGAAGAATCGGCAAGCAGCCTGTCGTAATCCTCGCGACGTATCTTCAGCAGCTTCATGGGCGTACAAGCCTCGAAGTTGATATTCGACGGCATCCCGGCGCAATAGCTGTGGTATGAGATAACGAATGTTGGCGGCGTTCCGAAAGCCTGTGTCACTTCGCGGTCGCCGTCGAGGTGCCAGGTGCGCATAATGCCATCGACAATGATATACACATCCTCGTTCACCTCGCCTGCCCTGATGATGGATTTTCCTCTTGCCAGCCGCTCGGGAATGCCGAGAGCGATGAGCTTGTTCAGCACATCGTCCGAGAGCCGGAATGGTATTTCGTCGTTCAGGTCCTTCTTCAGCTTGTCGCGGATA
>CAJMDR010000493.1 GCA_905212215.1 uncultured Porphyromonadaceae bacterium | reverse complement strand
CTCATACCTCGACATCATGTACATTCCCGGCTCGGAAGAATTAGTGGTATATGCCGCAGCCTTCATAGGCGCCCTGGTAGGATTCCTGTGGTACAATGCCTTCCCTGCCTCGGTGTTCATGGGCGACACAGGTTCCCTGACCCTCGGAGGTATTCTGGCGGTATTCGCCATCCTCATCCGCAAGGAACTGCTCATTCCCTTGCTGTGCCTGGTGTTCTTCCTCGAAGACCTCAGCGTAATACTTCAGGTGGCGTATTTCAAGGTTACCAAACGCAAGTACGGCGCCGGAAAGCGTATCTTCAAGATGACCCCGCTGCATCATCATTTTCAGAAGGCCGGCAACTCTGGCATCGACGCGCTGATTCAGTTCCCGATACGCCCCATTCCGGAGTCAAAGATAGTGATACGCTTCTGGATTGTGAGCATACTGCTGGCGGCCCTGACGTTCGTTACCCTTAAGATTCGGTAGGGCAAGGCAAACAAGGAGGTTAAGGAGGTTAAGGGCTTTAAGGAGGTTAAGGCTGGCCACGAATGGGCTTTGCAGACCGAATTGCTAACCGAATTGCGGACTAATTGCTAACCGAGATGCGGAACGGAGCTTCCGCCGAGCGGAAGCCGGCAACCCGGGACTTCGAGTCCGACCTGTCTGACCTGTCCGACCAAATAAAAAGAAACAAAAAAAGTGGAAACAAAAAAACATAAACTGGTGGTATTGGGAGCCGGAGAAAGTGGCGTGGGAGCCGCTGTCCTCGGCAAAGAAAAGGGATGGGAAGTGTTCGTGTCGGATGCCGGCGCCATCGCTCCGCGTTATCGCGAGGAGCTGGAACGCGAAGGCATTCCCTACGAACAGGGAGGCCATACTCCGGAAAAGATTCTTGACGCTTCGCTGTGCGTGAAGAGTCCCGGCATACCCCTCTCAGCACCCATGGTGATTCAGCTCCAGAGCCGCGGCACCGAGGTGGTGAGCGAGATAGAGTTCGCAGGCCGTTATTCCACCGCCCCCATGCTCTGCATAACAGGCTCCAACGGCAAGACCACCACCACGCTGTTGCTGCACCATATCCTCTGTCAGGCAGGCATCGACGCCGGCCTCGCCGGAAATGTGGGCCATTCATTGGCACGCCAGGTGGCACGCTCGCCGCATCAGTGCTACGTGATAGAGCTCAGCAGCTTCCAGCTCGACAATATGTACGACTTCCGCGCCCATATTGCCATCCTGCTGAACATCACCCCCGACCATCTTGACCGCTACGACCACAGCATGGACAATTATTCGCGTGCCAAGATGCGCATCACCCGCAACCAAACGCCGGAAGACTTCTTCATCTACTGGGCCGACGACCCGCGCACCCTGCGTCATCTGCCCGATGTGTCGGGAAATGCCGAAAGGCTACTTTTCGCCGACCACGACGGCAACGGCCTGTCGGGATTCGTGTCCGACGACACTCTCTTCTTCCATGTCAACGACAAGCAATGGACCATGCCGCGCAACGACCTCAGCCTGCCGGGACGCCATAACCTCTACAACTCCCTTGCGGCAGGCCTGGCAGCCACCGCTTTC
>CAJMDR010000492.1 GCA_905212215.1 uncultured Porphyromonadaceae bacterium | reverse complement strand
TACCGATAACATTCGTTTTGACCGCTTCCATTGGGAAAAACTCACAACTCGGGACTTGCTTCAAAGCGGCAGCGTGGAAAATATAGTCCACACCCGGCATCACATTTTTGCACGACTGCAAGTTACGCACATCACCGATATAGAATTTAACTTTATGAGCCACATCAGGATAGCGCACCTGATACTCATGACGCATATCGTCCTGTTTTTTCTCGTCACGCGAGAAAATACGAATTTCCTTGATATCTGTATTCAAAAAGCGTCGTAAGACAGCGTTACCAAAAGAGCCAGTTCCTCCAGTAATCAATAGAGTTTTGTCTTTGAAGATTGACATATAATGAGTGTTATTGTTTTGCGGACTTATTCAATGTACCGTCCCAGATTAGTTCCTAGTCTCGAAAGCCAAAGCCAGTTGATAGGCTTGGCGGTCGTAGTCGCATAAATCGGGACGAGATATTAATTCGTGTAGAACAGCGACATTGAGTTTTGTCATTTCAATGGAATTTAAAACTGCCGGATAAAGACTACAAACAAACAGCCTGTATGCGGTGAGTATCTTTGTCCCGATAGTTGAATATTCGGCTATTTTGTTCTTGTTATACCACGTTTCTTTTGCGGCAGAACAATCTTCGCTGAAATATGAATCAACATTGTCCCTCATTATCAAGGCAAGACGTTTATATCGTTCACAAGTACTCGTTTCAGGAAACGTGTTGTATGTTTTCAATATCTTTACCCAGCCTTCCCGTAAGTTGTTGATTACAGGGAGTGGATTCGTAGTCATTCCCCTAATGGAATACGGCGCTAAATCATAAAGCATTCCATACACATCGCTTTCCTCAATGGTCTTATCCCCATTCTTCCAAAAGCGCAGTAACCTGTCAGTTTGCTTTCCACGAATGGATGCATCAGGTAGTTTGTGGTAGCCGATAATATATAGAGAGGTATAGAAATCGGTCAGATACCCGATGTCGCCAGCACTGCAATTGAGCAATGCTTTTTCCACGCTGTCGCACGTCTGGCGTATCTCTTTTTGCAGTTCCATCTCTTCGGCTGAGAGCTTATGACCGTCAACAACGGTAAGCCCGAGGAACTGACCCTTCATCATCAGATAATGAGAATATGCCTTTAATGTTGGGATCTCCGAATAAGTGAAATATTTCTCATCATCTACATTCCGAGAAATACGGACTTTAGAATATCGAGATGTATATGGCATAGTGATGTGATAACTTTTAAATCCTCTCCACATCAGTCGGCTGAATGCGCACTGTGGCACCTCCGAGCAAAGGAAGGCTCACGACAAGAGTGTGTGTGCCATCGGAGTTTTCTCTAATCTCGCCTTCAAGACCACGGAGGATACCTCGGACAACATGTACATTGTCATGAACGCGAAATTGTACAGGTACGAATTCGACAGGATTGTCTGATTGCCCGAGCATGAACTTAAGCTTCTTAATTTCGGCATCGCTGATGACTGCGACCGGTTTGTTGAGGCCGCTGCTGTCAGCCGTGCGGTTCACAAGAAACCGGCAGATGTACGGAAGGGTGACAATCTGTCGACGCTGAGGTTCTGTGCAA
>CAJMDR010000491.1 GCA_905212215.1 uncultured Porphyromonadaceae bacterium | reverse complement strand
GGTGCGCGTACCAGAAACGAGTCCATGCGTGCCTCGCTCGACAGGCTCCGCGACGCCGGGATTCAGCTCATCTGGCAGACTGGCAAAGTGCAGGCCGACGAATGGAAGAAAAGCGCCCAGGGCAGAAAAGGCCTTGTGGTGACTTCCTTCATAGGCAACATGGCCGACGCATACGCCGCCGCCGACCTCGTCATCAGCAGAGCGGGAGCATGTGCTATCAGCGAGCTGGAACTCCTCGGCAAGCCCTCGGTATTGGTGCCGAGTCCCAACGTGGCGGAAGACCATCAGACAAAGAATGCCCGGGCTCTGGAAAGCCGTGGCGCAGCGCTGTTGGTGCCCGACATGCAGGCCCGCGAAACTCTTGTGGACCAGGTACTGGGGCTCCTCGCCGACCCTCATGCCCTGGAGCAGATGGGAAAGGAGGCAAGAAAGCTGGCACAGACCGACAGCGATGTGCGCATAGCGCGGATGGCCCTCGACATGATAAAGAAGTAAAACGAGTCCGGAATAAAAAGAGAACAGAAGTGAAGCCGAATGTATATTTTGTAGGCGCCGGGGGCATAGGCATGGCGAACCTTGTGCGTTACTGCCTTGCCGAGGGGTGCCATGTGGCGGGCTATGACCGTGTCAGCTCGGAGCTGAGCCGCGAATTAGAGGCCGAGGGTGCCGCGATAGTCTATACCGACGATGAGGCGCTGATACCGGCCTCAATGCGCGACAAGGACACGACCCTGGTGGTCTATACTCCCGCTGTGCCGGAGAACAACCGTATCCTGAGCTGGTTCCGCCGCGAAGGATTCGAGGTGGTGAAACGCGCCGCCCTTTTGGGCATCATCACCCGGGGTAGCAAAGGGCTTTGTGTGGCGGGAAGCCACGGTAAGACCACTACCTGCTCCATGCTCGCAAACATCATGCGGCTGTCGGGCAAAGGCTGCAACGCCTTCCTCGGCGGAATACTGCGCAACACAGGCAGCAACCTCGTGCTCTGCAAAGGCTCCGAATATTCTGTAATAGAGGCCGACGAATACGACCGCTCCTTCCATCATCTGCGGCCTTATATCGCCGTCATCACTTCCACCGACCCCGACCATCTCGACATCTACGGCACCCCGCAGCATTATGTGGAGGCTTTCGAGTACTTCACCTCGCTCATTTCCGAAGGGGGATGCCTGCTGATGCACTCGCATCTCACCCTGCATCCGCAGACAGGGAAGAATGTGCATGTCTACACCTATTCCGGCAAAGGAGATAACGCCGACTGGCGTGCCGGGAACGTGCGCATGGAAGGCGACCATATAACTTTCGACCTCATCGGTCCCGACACTGTTCTGCGCGACATTACCCTCGGCACCCCCATCGAAATCAACGTCGACAATGCCGTGGCGGCGGCACAGCAATTCTGGCGGGAGCGGAGGAGGAGGCTGTGCGCGAGGGCCTCGCAACCTTCATGGGCGCCAAACGCCGCTTCGAGTTCCATCTGCGTCCCGGCGAGGGAAGAGCGGTGCTGATAGACGACTACGCCCACAGCCCCAACGCCCTGGAGAACATCCTGACCACCGCGCGGGACTTTACCGCCGGGCGTCTCATCTGTCTGTTTGGCTGCGGG
>CAJMDR010000490.1 GCA_905212215.1 uncultured Porphyromonadaceae bacterium | reverse complement strand
AAGCCATGACATAAGGAAGCCTCCGGCCACTCCCGAGAGCATCACACGCCATGATGCCATGCCGAAAACCAATAATATCAATGCGCCTATGAGGATGCATAAGGTTGACGTCTCGCCCCATGAACCGGGAATGGTACCTAAAAAAGCATCCGCTAATGAGATAGGATTTCCGAGTGCGTCGGTAAGGACAGTATTGCCGCCTGTCGACGATGCAAGCTGTCCTAATGGAGTAGCACCCGTAAAACCATCTATGGCCTTCTGGCCGTCCAGTGCGACAAACACATGGTCACCGCTCATTTTGGCCGGATAGGCGAAGAAAAGGAATGCTCTGGCAACCAATGCCGGGTTCATGAAGTTGTAGCCTGTGCCACCGAAGACCTCCTTGGCGAAAATTACCGAGAACGCAACCGCTATGGCAAGCATCCAGCACGGTGTGTCAACAGGGCATATCATCGGTATCAGAAGGCCGGAAACCAGGAAGCCCTCCTGAATCTCATGGCCTCTAATCTGGGCGAAGATAAATTCTATGCCTAAGCCTACAATGTAAGTGGTGAAGATCATCGGCAACGTCATCATGAAGCCGAACCACCAGTTTTCCAGCCATGTACCGGTCATTCCCATCGCAAGACCATGCTGATAGCCTATGTTCCACATACCGAACAGACAGCAGGGCAACAATGCTAATACCACTATTATCATGGTACGCTTGGAGTCGTTGCTGTCGTGTATCTGCACTCCCGATTGCGCCGTAGTGTTCGGCGTATATAAGAAGGTGTAGAACCCGTCGAACACGGAATGTAGCTTCGCATACTTGCCTCCTTTCTCAAACTGAGGCTTCATGCGGTCAAGCTGCCGTTTCAGTCTACTCATCTTCTCTTTAGTTTTAGTTCGATTTCAGTATTACTTGTTTGTGAACAACTGTCGCTTGGCTCATCGACACCGTCAAGAGTTTATTCCATCTCTTTGCGCAGTGAATCAAGACCTTCGCGCACTATCTGTTGCAGAGGCAGTTTGCTGGTATCCACGAATTCCGGCAGAGCGAAATCCTCAGGTGCCACTTCATATATGCCTAACTTCTCCATCTTGTCGATGTCGTTGTCGTTGATGGCACGCAACAGGAATTCCGGATAGATATCCATCGGGAACACCTTGTCGTATTCTCCGCTCAGGATTGGAGCTCTCCTTCCGCCACGAAGTCTTGCGTCGAAATCAAAGAGTCCGTTTTTCCCTTTAAGGAATCCGGGGAAGGAGCGTTTTACACTGAACTTCTTCGGGTTCACCGAAGCCCACCCCATGAACTCGTCGGCATTGGAACCGTCTGCAATTACTGTGATCTGTCGCCACGGCATACGCAGATAACCGTTATCCGGTTTCACAGCTATGCCTGTAAGCACATTGCCTGATATATAGCGGTCCTCTTCAGGATTTAATACCTTAAAAGGCCTGAGCAGAGATATCATGTCAGCACCTATCAGAGTTCTTACCATTCCCGGATTTTCCACCTTTGGTCCGGTTACGGCAACCATGGCTGCGGCGTCAAATTCACCTTTCAGTTTCAAATTGCCTATACGTACTGCGGTACGGGCATCAAGGGCCCATACCGTCTCACCTTTGTTCACAGGCT
>CAJMDR010000489.1 GCA_905212215.1 uncultured Porphyromonadaceae bacterium | reverse complement strand
GAAGCTGAGTATCTCTTTCAGCATCCATTTCTTCCACCCTTTCTCTTTGCCGGGTGCGGAAGTATCGTATCGTCCGTGAAGATAGATCTGGGTGCTCAGGAAACGGTTGATTGCGAAGTTGAAGGTATGTTCCCAGTCGCCTACGAAATATTTGTAGTCGCTGAAGAGATAGAGACGCTGTTTCCAGACAATGTTGGGCGCTAACTTCCATGTCATGGTAAGCTCGGCGTTGGAACCTATCTCGTTGCTTGTCTTGCGTCCTTCCTTGATGTTGAACTGCGTCGGATCCACCTTGTGGTCTATACAGGTACGGAGATTGTAGGAAATGGGCGCTATCGACGCCTGGAAATTGATGCCTTTCTTCTTGTTTTCCTTGGAATAGGTCATACCGAGGCCGAAGTTCAGCTCTCCCGGAGAAAGGAACGATGCTTTTCTGTCCCAGGAGTTGGCTGAATAGTTGTTCAGCATCTGGGTCTTGAACAGCATGGAAAAGCTGTAGTACCACCGTTTGAAAGCTTTTACACCGCCTGTGAGGTTATATTGCAGCAGATCCTCCGAGATGGCGTATTTGTGCATCTTGTCGTTGGGGGTGGAGTAGAGGCCAAGCTTATATTGCAGGTTGCTCTCCAGGAGGAGATTGGGATGATAGACCCTGTTGAGCTGCACGTTCCATGCCAAGTTCGCCAGCACGGTAAGGCTGTTGTCGCCGCCCTGATACCAGTTCGGCGAAACGTATGCCTGCGAGAACTGCAGTCCTAAGTTGGTTACATGCAGCCAATGGCGGCGTATTGCAGGTTCCTCCGGAGTATAGGTCATGGAAGGCAATGCCGCGGGAATGGTGCGCGATGCCGGCAGTACGGGTGCCTCGGTGATGGGCGAAAGTTGCGGCGGCTCAGGCAATTTCCACGCGAAATAGTCAATGCGGTGTGCCGGTCCCGTCATCAGCATCTGCTGTAATAGTTCCGAGGTGTGCCAGCGCAGCGAGGCTTCCTCCAGCCAGCGGGGATTGACGAGGGAATCCGCCCGGAAAGTATAGATAGTACGGGGGAAGCGAAGTTGCGGCACCGTGTCGATATGATATTGCGGCAGAGTGTCGTAGACCGAGGTGCGGTATATGAGCAGCGACATGGGAATAAACGGCAACGAATCGCGGTATATGGGCTGAGGCATCAGAGCCATCAACCTTGCGAGGTCTGTGTCTATGGTGTCGGCATTCGCTTTGGCATGGTTGCGCGACATCAGCTCCCGGGCGGTGGCCCGGAGTGTTGTCGGCTGTTTCCCCGATACTGCTTTCTGGCTGAAAGCAGGAATTGCGGCGAGAAGAACGATTATTAGGCTTACTATGCCGGTGCGCATAGCTGTGGAATTGATTTTAGGTTAGTTTTTGAGGGTGTAGGAGAATTTAGTTTCGTAGGGACGCACGGCTCGTGCGTCCGCAGGTATGCGTCTGATTTTCAATGGTTATGCGGACGCACGAACCGTGCGTCCCTACATTCCGATATTTTTGACATAGTCTATCATAAGTGAGATTCCGAGTCAGGATGTGAGAATGAATCTTAGGTTCTGTTCCTAAAACTCTCCGTTCACTTCTCTTTTATTCTTTCAATATTCTTGGAATTCCGTCCCGAACCGGAATTGC
>CAJMDR010000488.1 GCA_905212215.1 uncultured Porphyromonadaceae bacterium | reverse complement strand
GGAATCGGCTTTCGGACAGATATTCATCACCGACACCAACCGCGAGCATCTTGACCGCATCCTTCACGGAATAGACGGTCACCTACTGCTGCAAGCTGAAGACGGTGTATTCACTCCCCTCTCTCATTAGTCAGGACCATGAAACGCACTCATCCGGTATCATTGGCCTCCGTGCTCGACACCATAGTGGAGAAAGAAGAGATGCGCGGCAGAATGTCGGAACGCCGTGCCGTGGCGCTATGGCCGAAAGTGGTGGGAAGTGCCCTGGCAACGAAGGCTACGGCGATAGAGGCGTCGAAAGGCACCCTGATGCTACGGTGCGACGTCCCTGTTTTGAGGCAGGAAATAATGCTGAACCGCACTGCGATTCTGAAAAATATAAACGACCTTTGCGGAGACCGTGTGCTCTCCGATATAAGATTTGTATGAACCAGAAACCTGATTTTCATTTCAATGTCGAAAGCTATCCGGTCTGCTCGAAAGTGCAGATACGCTTCAACGACATCGACATACTCGGCCACCTCAACAATGTGGTCTACTTCTCTCTCTTCGACACCGCCAAAGCCGAATACCTGCAGCAGGTAATGGAAGGCACCATGGACTGGCGACGTGTGGAGACAGTGATTGCCAACATCAACTGCAATTTCATGGCCTCCGCATATTACGGAGAACCCATAGACATCTATACGCGCTGCTCGGAAATGGGCAAACGTGCCTTCACCCTGGAGCAAGTAATGGTGAACGCCGATACTATGCAGGTAAAGGCCGTATGCAGCACCGTCATGGTGAGCTATGACCCGGACCTCGGAATAACCGTAGACATTTCCGACCGGGCACGCCTCGGCATAGAGAAACTCGAGAAACGGCAGTTCCCGCTCCAATCCTGAATCAGCCATCACAGCTACAGTAACTCAACCCTCCAAAGCCTTAAAAAGTGAAAGAAATACCGGAAATACCCGATATAGCCTCTCTTTTCCAGCAGATTATCGATGCCGAAAGCCGCGCCGTGGCTTCCATACCACCTTCACAGGCCTACACAAAGGCTGTCGAGGCCATTGTGGAACAGGTACACCGCCGCAACGGGAAACTCGTGGTGTCAGGCATGGGAAAATGCGGCCAGATCGCCATGAACATCGCCACAACTTTCTGCTCCACCGGCACTCCGGCAGTGTTCCTGCACCCCGCCGAAGCACAGCACGGTGACCTCGGCATACTGCAGAAAAACGACATCATGTTGCTGCTCAGCAACTCCGGCAAAACACGCGAGATTGTGGAACTTGTGGAGCTGGCACGGCGCCTGAACCCAAACATTATCCTGCTTGTTATTACAGGGAAAGCCGACAGCCCGCTGGCACAGATGGCCGATATATGCCTGCACACCGGAGGCAACCCGGAAGTATGCCCGTTGGGACTCACCCCCACCGTCTCCACCACACAGATGACAGTGATGGGCGATGTCCTTGTGGTGGCCACCATGACTGCCATAGGCCTTACGCCACATGACTACGCCCTGCGCCATCATGGCGGTTACCTCGGCTCCGCCGCCAAAAAAGCGGCAAATTGCAAATGAGAACTTAAACCATGACTTGTCAATTTTCTTTTATATCGCCTCACATCGGCATTTTGCCGACAAGTAAACA
>CAJMDR010000487.1 GCA_905212215.1 uncultured Porphyromonadaceae bacterium | reverse complement strand
TATCCGGTCGCCCTCCGACTTCCAGAGCGTGAGAAGCAGCGTCTTGATGCTGTCCTTTTTCTCCACATCGAAAACATAATCCTCGGTATAGAAGGGATTGAAGGATATAGGGCTGTCCTCCCGGTATGTGTAATATATGCCGTCCTCACCGTGGGTACGGTTGTGGATAAGGTTGCACAGACCTTCGTAAGAGTTTCCGGTGTCTATCAGCAGCACATGGGCGCCCTGTTCGTAATACTGGCGGACTAAGTGGTTCGTGAAGAATGACTTGCCGCTACCTGACGGACCGAGTATGAACTTGTTGCGGTTTGTCGTTATGCCACGCTTCATAGGCTCGTCGGAAATGTCGAGGTGCAGCGGTTTCCCGGTCAGCCGGTCAACCATCTTTATCCCGAATGGCGACAGCGAAGAACGGTAGTTCGTTTCCGCAGTGAAGAAGCACACCGCCGGCTCTATGAAGGTATAGAACGATTCTTCCGCAGGAAAATCGGCCTCGTTGCCCGGCATGGCAGACCAGAACAGCGTCGGGCAGTCGATGGTGTTGTGCCGTGGCATACACCCCATAGTCGCAAGCTGACCTCCGACATCGTTCTTGATGCGCCGCAGTTCCTCCGCGTCGTCGCTCCACGCCATGACATTGAAATGCGCCCGGACGCTTGTCAGCCCGTATGAATGGGCCTCGTTCAGATAACGGTCTATCCATTCCTTGTTGATCGCGTTGCTGCGGCTGTACTTGGAAAGACTGTTCATGTTGCGGGCGGTCTTCTCGAAGCGGGCAAGATTCTCGTCGTGGCAGTCGATAAGCACATACTGGTTGTATATGTGGTTGCACGGCAGGAGCAATCCTACGGGAGAGGCAAACGACAGGCGGCAGTCTGAGCGGTCGGTGGACAGACGCTCGTATCGGTTGTCGGTGCTGACATTGCCCGGAAGGTCGTCGGTATCCGAAAGGGTATGGAGGCAGAGCATCTTGTCGCCGATACGCATTTCCCTTGCCGAGAGATCCATATCCTCCAGACACGTTACATCCGACATGGAGAGGGAAAGATATTTCTCTATGATGCCCGATGTAGTTCCGGTGCCCAGAATCTCGTCGTCAGAGAGACGGCGCAGACTGATATGCCCGGTGTCGTTGATTATGCGCTCGAACTGGCCCACGGCTTCCATGAAGCCGACAATCATCTCGTGATTGAGTTCCTTCGGCGTGATACGCCCACGGCAGAGGGTGGAGAAATTGGACTGCTGGCGCATACGCTCCTTTGTGGTCTTTGTCAGATACAGGTAACACTTGTGAGCCAGATACGGACGCTCGTTGAAATGACGCTCGAAGCTCCTGTCAAGAAAAGACAGATCATCCTTTTGCAGTTCCGGCTTATAGTTCTCTGACACAAACCAGTCCTGCTTGTGCGCCACTGTGAAGCGGGGCAATACCTTGATAGCCTTGCACCATGCGGCGTGCATCGCCTCGTATTCCTGCGATGTGACGGTGAACAGCTCCGGCAGAGTAACCTCGTAGCACACGGTTATGTCGGCGTCCTTGCTGATGATACAGCCGTGTTCCACTGCGAGAAGCGGCAACTTTGACTCCAGTGTTGTGGCTTTCAGTATATTTCTCATCGGCGACCTCCCTTCAATATATTGCGCA
>CAJMDR010000486.1 GCA_905212215.1 uncultured Porphyromonadaceae bacterium | reverse complement strand
GTCGGCAGCCATGATGTAGGGTGTGATGGGGAAGTTGAGGCCACCGAAACGGCGAGGCATAGCCATGCCCATCAGCCCTGCCTTGCGACAAGCCTCTATGTTGGCCTTGGTGCCTTCTGCGTAGATGACACGTCCATTCTCCACACGCGGACCATTCTGGTCAACGTCGGCAGCGTTTTCGGCAATAATGTTGCCGCAGATGTCGCCTACTATATCGAGTACCTTCTCGTATGAATCCATGGCATCGTCGAAGTCGCGCGGTGCGTAGTCGTACTTGTCGGCGTCGGCGAAATCGCGTTCTTTGAGCTCCACGATGCGGCGCATCATCGGGTGATTGAGATGGTGCCTGAGGTCGGGATTATCTGTGAAAAAATTTGCCATTACTTCGAATTCTTTTTATAGTACTTGATGAGCTTCGGCACCACGTCTTCAATACGACCGGTGATGACATAGTCTGCAACGGTGTTGATGGGTGCGTCAGGGTCTGAATTGATTGAGAGGATGAGCGAGCTGTCCTGCATTCCGGCGAGGTGTTGTATCTGCCCGGAGATGCCGCATGCTATGTAGAGCTTCGGACGGACAGTAACTCCGGTCTGGCCTATCTGACGGTCATGGTCAACCCATCCTGCATCCACTGCGGCGCGGCTGGCGCCTACTTCTGCTCCGAGGGTGTCGGCGAGCTGACGGAGAAGCTCGAAGTTATCCTTGCTGCCTACGCCGTAGCCACCGGCTACGATGATGGGGGAGCCTTTAAGGTTGACTTTCGACTTGGCCACATGGCGGTCGATAATCTCAACCACGAAGTCTTCGGGACTGGTATAATCGTCTGCCTTGAGGTCTATGACGGTGCCTTTGTATTCCGGATCGCGGATTTCCTTCTTCATCACGCCCTCGCGTACTGTTGCCATCTGCGGGCGACATTCGGGGTTGACAATGGTGGCTACGATATTGCCGCCGAAAGCAGGACGGATCTGATAGAGAAGGTTCTCGTAGTCTTTGCCTTTCTGCGGGTCAGAGTGGGGACCGAGTTCAAGAGCGGTGCAATCGGCGGTAAGACCGCTGTGCAGCGATGATGAAACGCGGGGGCCAAGGTCACGGCCTATGCATGTGGCGCCCATGAAGGCGATCTGAGGCTTAAGCTCTTTGAAGAGGTTTATGAGCAACGAAGAGTGGGGGAGCGAAGTATAGGGATACATACGCTTGTCCTCGACCTTGTAGAGAGTGTCGACACCGTAAGGCATCACCTGTTTCTCTATATCTTTGAGGTTGTCGCCTGCCACCACTGCCTGCAGCTCGACGCCTAATTCGTCAGCCAGCTTACGGCCCTTTGTAAGTAGCTCAAGGCTCACATCGGCCACGCGGCCATCTTCATATTCCAGATATACTATGATGTTGTTTTCTTTTGCCATGATTGTGTGCCGGTGTTATCCTATTGTGTGGTTGGCTATGAGTTGCTTCACCAGGTCTTCCACTTCGGCATCGGCGTCGGTGAGACGTATCGACTCCTTAGCGCTGAAGACCACATTCTCTATTTTCTTTACTTTGGTGGGAGAGCCCGGCAGACCGCATTGCTCACGGTCGGCATTGACATAGTCGGCACTCCATTCCCCTATCTGGAGATACGGCTTGGCGTCTACCAGAGGTTTGCGGGA
>CAJMDR010000485.1 GCA_905212215.1 uncultured Porphyromonadaceae bacterium | reverse complement strand
TCGTCATAGAGCGAGCGCAGAATCGTATGGAGATTCGAGAAATCTATCGCGCAGAGCATAATCACCAGTATCTTTCGGCCCCCTTGCCGTAAAGGTTTATCACACGCTGAGTATCAGCCTTCTTCTTTGCCCGCAGATAGGACACCGAGATATTCTTGTTCGTGTAATAGGAGGTCAGGTTGCGGTAACGGCTCATCTCCTTATAGCACCTGTCCACAATATCCATGCGGTCCTTGTCGGTCATCGACATGGTGGTGATGTTCACCACGTTCTTCAGCTCACCCAACACTCCGTTGGCTTCTTCGAGAAGGCGGGTGTAGCCTGAGGCGATTGCCGACAGTTCCGAAGCCGTGAAATTAGGGTCAGAGAGCATCTTGCGGAAATTCGTCACATAGGTCTCGCTTATGTCGCCGAGCATCAGGACTGTCTGCTGCACCTTGCGGGCATCGCGGACAAGATTGTTGACGGAGCGCAGGGCATCGTAATATTTCTTGCCCTGCTCATAGATCTTGACCGTTTCCTGAAACGACTTTACCATGTGCGTCGCCGTCTTCGATTCCTGAACCAGCGACTTGGAGTTGTTCACTATGCTCTGCGCTATGTTGGAGGGGTCGATGACCGTCCACTGCGCGTGAGCTTTGCCGGCGCAAAGGAACATCAGCACCGCGACCACGGGAATTATAATTTTAAGTTTGCTCATTGTAATGATTCTTTATGTCAGTAAATTCTGGAGGCGCATCCTCCGATTAACCTCACTCCCAAAGAGAGAATGTAGAGAGCCACGCGCAGGAGGAGCGCGGCAACGGCGATCACAGCCGTGATGATTAGAAGCAATAATCGTAAAACCGTCATACATCATTCATTTGCAAGTTGCTTTATCGCGGCTTCAATGTCGCCGCCCAGTCTCCGTGCCGTATCCAGCACCCTGATTTTCTCCGTTTCCTCGGTGGTATAGCAGAAATATTCCTCCCGGCTCACCTCCGTGGCATACACCGCAGACTGCGTTCCGCCGAGTCCTATCCAGACTTCCTTATACAGCCGGTTCGGATTGTTGGCGAGATTGATGCTGAGTATCTGCGCCTTCTCCTTGTCGGTCAGACCTAACAGCGACTGGATCTGGTCAAAGCGGTTCATATACTTGCGCTGATCCAGAAGAATCTTGCAGTCGGAGTTGTTGATGATGGTCTCCTTGACAATCGGCGACGATATGATGTCGTCAACCTCCTGTGTAACCACCACTGCCTCCCCGAAATATTTGCGGACAGTCTTATACATATAGCGCATATACTCGGCCATGTTGGCGGTGGAGAGAGCCTTCCACGCCTCCTCGCATATAAGGAGTTTCCGGATACCCTTCAGGCGCCGCATCTTATTGATGAAAGCCTCCATGATGATTATCGTCACCACCGGGAACAATTCCTTGTTATCCTTCACATTATCAATCTCGAAGACGACAAAGCGCTTGTTGAGCAGGTCGATGTTCTCCTTTGAGTTGAGAAGGAAATCGAACCTGCCGCCGTGGTAATACTGCCGGAGAGTAGTCAGGAAATTGTCTATGTCGAAGTCCTGACGGTGTATCGGAATCGGGCGTTTCGCCATTTCCTCGCGGTACTCGTCGCGCATGAACTCGTAGAACGAGTTGAAGCATGGAACGATGTCGCGGTCATTC
>CAJMDR010000484.1 GCA_905212215.1 uncultured Porphyromonadaceae bacterium | reverse complement strand
GGAGAAAGGGCTTGATGTGCATTGGAAAAGGACATTGGGAATGTTTACAACCAACTTTGAGCGTGCATTCAAGAACCACGAAGCGGGTATAAGGTTAAAGTTTGAATACTACGATGAGGCAAAGACCGATGTGCGGGAACTTGCCCGGTCGCTGGCATTCAACGACGAGGCGTATGCCGTAATCGGCGGGCTGTATTCTTCCAATGCGGCAATCCTCGCGGCGGAACTGACTATTGTGGGCAAAACATTCTTCACTCTCGCCACCGCCGAACAACTGGTTCGTGCATACGCATCGACAGGCTATCTTTGGGCGATGACCGAGACCGACATTACGCAATGTGAGGTGCTTCTCTCCAAGGTGATTAACTATGAGGGTAAAAGTGTGGCACTTTTGGTCAAGGAGAACGACGGTTACGGACAAACGTTCATTGACTGGTTCGCATTTCAAGCACGCGAACTGGGCTTGGAAAACATGGGATGCTATGCTTACACCTCTGACAATATAGCTGATGTGTCTCGCCAAGCCATGCAGTCAGGTGCAGAGTATGTGATATGTATCCCCTCTGAAATAGAAGAGATGAAGCCGATGCTTGAAGCGCATAAAGCACAAAGTCTGAACGGGCGCAGTGTACCGCGGATGTTGTTTTCGGATACCGCCTACGGTGCGGATGTACTCAAGATTCACGGTGATGCCGCCGAAGGCATAGAGGGAGTCGCATTTGGTGCCGACCCTGAGTCGGGGTTTGACGTAAGTTACAGGACCTTTTTCAATGCTACGCCTACTCTTGGAGAATCTCAGCTCTACGATGCCGCTATGCTCATCGGCTATGCCGCATGGTACCAGCAGTTCAGACCGGAGTTGTCGTTACAGAAATCATTAAGGGCCGTTGTTTCGGGTGAAGGCTTGAACATGGGCAGCTGGACAGGTGAGGATATGGGGCTTGTGGTGGATGCGCTCGCTGCCGGAAAGTCGCCCTATGTCCGTGGAGCGTCAGGACATTTAAGGTTCGATGCCAAGGTGTTTACCAATGTACTTGCCACCACTTACTATAATTTCAAGGTTTACAACGGACAGTACATCATCCTTGACTATAACACCAGCGACGGGGGGAACCGCACGGATGCGACACTTGCCGGTTGGAACTGGAAAGCCTTCCGGATGCAGGATTTCGACAATTCAGGAGAATTCAATTACCCTGCACATACCGGCAACTGGGCACTCCTTGTCGCTTCCTCCAAGGAATGGACCAATTACCGCCATCAGGCAGATGTGCTCGCTATCTATCAGCAGCTCAGACAAGCCGGATATACCGACGACCGTATCATTCTCATTGTCGAGGATGACATAGCCGATAATATATCAAATCCCAACAAGGGAGTCATACAGGTGACTATCGGGGGAAACAATGTATACGAAAATGTAGAGATTGATTATCGTATGTCATCGTTGAATACAAAAGATATACTTGCCATTCTCAGTGGCGAAAAAAGCGAAAAACTGCCCACGGTAATCGAATCTACTGAGAACGACAACCTGTTCGTTTTCTGGAGCGGACACGGTGTGCCGGGGGCCATGTGTTGGGATGAGGAAGCTTACGCCATGACAGGCGATAAACTGTCTTCTGTTTTTGAGGATATGAACCGCAAAAGGCGTTACCGTAAACTTCTCATGATGGTGGAGGCTT
>CAJMDR010000483.1 GCA_905212215.1 uncultured Porphyromonadaceae bacterium | reverse complement strand
TATAAATACTCTTTGCCTCAAGAATGGTCTCCACTGCAAGTTCAAACGCATTATGGTCTATATTTTCCATTGTCAGAATCTAAACAGAGGTGTTTTTGCGCCGCACATCACCGCCGAGGCCCACTTGTGGCGCCTGAGGCGGCCGGTTTGTCGGCCTTTGGGCAAAAACACCTGCAAAGATAATAAAAATTTCCGACATAGCAGCTACCGGCCTGACATGTCGAATTGGTATCGGATTGGTCGGACAGGTCAGACAAGCCGGACTCATGTTTACGCATGGCTCTGATGCGTCAGGTTTGCGTATGTGCGATTTTTTTATTAATTTTGTATTCAAATATACTAATCTTTGGACTAATCATGCGCAAACAAGTTCTGATGCTTTTGGCGGGCGGCACTCTGCTGCTGGCCACCGGATGCTCCAAGAAGCTCGGTCAGTTTAAAAGCGATTTTTTCTCTACTAACCCTACTCCCTTAGAGGAGGTGGGCGACAAGGTGCCGGGTACCGTGACAGGCCGTATCCCGGCAAAATTCATGCTGCGTAACGCCAAGGTACAGGCTACTCCTGTGCTGCAATGGGAAATGCCCGGCACGAAATATGGCAAGAACAGCTATGGCGAGGCAAAGGGTGCTCCCATAATGTTCCAGGGCATCGATGTGCGCGACAACGGCCAGGTAGTGGACTACCTCAACGGTGGCACCGTAACCATTCCTTTCAGCATGGCGTTCCAGGAACCCATGAGCCGCTCCTCGCTCTACCTCGACTTCTCAGTGACGCAGGGCAACAAGACATACGCTCTTCCGCGTGTGAAGGTAGGCTACGGAGTACTCACCACCGCCGCTCTGGCTTCGGCGAAGAATGTGGCTCCCGCAATCGCTCCCGACTCCTTCCAGCAGGTAATCACCAAGAACTATTCCGCCGACATACGCTTCCTCATCAACCAGGCCAACATCCGCAGCTCGGAATTAGGCTCCAAGGCTTACATCGACCTCAACCAGAAGCTGAAAGAGGCCAAAGCCAGCCCCGATATGGAGATTGCAGGCCTCACCGTAAACTCCTACGCCTCGCCCGAAGGCACATACGACTTCAACAAACGTCTTGCCGAGCAGCGTGAGGCCAACACCACAGCCCAGGTTGAGAGCCAGCTCAAGAAGGACAAGATAGACGAGTTCGGCGAGCTGACATCAAGCTTCACCCCGGAGGACTGGGAAGGTTTCCAGAAGCTTGTAGAGGCAAGCAACATCCAGGACAAAGACCTTATTCTCAGCGTTCTGCGCATGTATCCAGACCCGGAACAGCGTGAGAAAGAGATACGCAACCTTTCGTCCGTCTTCAACGAACTGGCCGATCAGATTCTTCCTCAGCTGCGTTATTCGCGCATCCAGGCCACCATCAAGGTGCTTGGCCGCACCGACCGCCAGCTGGTGGAACTCTTCAACACCGACCCGAACAGACTGAGTGTTGACGAGATGCTGTATCTTGCCACCCTCACCGACGACAACTTCAAGAAAATGGAGGTATACAACCGTGTGGCCCAGCAGTTCCCGAAGGATGCCCGCGGCTTTGTAAACCTTGGCGCCACACAGCTTGTTGCCGGCGACAAAGAGGGTGCTAAGGCCAACTTCGAACATGCACTGCGCCTGAATCCGTCGAACAAGGAGGCTCAGATGAACCTGGCCCTGATTTCAATGCTTGACGG
>CAJMDR010000482.1 GCA_905212215.1 uncultured Porphyromonadaceae bacterium | reverse complement strand
TGGCGGAGGCATCGTCGCACATCTTTACCAGATTCACATGGAAACGGTCGCGCCCTGTGCGCCGCATGTCGGTGTAATAGACTGCGGTATGCAGCTTGCGTGCCAATTCTTCGGTGCCTTCTATGAACGGGGTACACCGTCCCAGGAAGTTCACTTCCGTGGAACGGGTATAGCGTCCCGGTTTCTGGTCGCTGAGGAAACCTATTATGAAACGTTGCCCTTCGCGGCGCCAGCCTATCATGGCTCTGGCCGTCTGACGCATAGGGACCGAAGTGTTGAAGCGTGATCGCAGCCGGTGGAATAAGCGGTTGAACCACAGATTTTTCAGAGGACGGTTGACATGGGCGTAGATGGCCTCGTCATGTCCGGGAGGCATGAAGAGTGCCAGCAGCGGAATGTATTCCCAGTTGCCGGAGTGGCTGGTGTAAAGCACTATGTCCTTGCCTGAGTCCATGGTACGTGCCACCCCGTCAAGCCCGCTGAAGGTGATATGCTTCTTCAACCGCTTCTCCGTTGCAAATGCAATCGTCACCGTCTGGAAAAAGTAGTCGGCGAGATTGCGGTAGAAGTCTTTTTCTATCTTGCGGCGTTCCTCTTCGGTAAGGTCGGGAAAGCAGTCGGCAATGTTCTGCCGCACTATGCGTCGGCGGTACCGGACCACACTCCGCGCCATCCATGCCAGCAGATTGGCGTTCATGCGGTTCAGGAATGGTGGCAGCAACGCGGTAAGGCGCAGCCATAAAGCGAAAGGCCACAGCAATATGCGCTGAGACATAGGCACTTTCTCGGCGGGATACGGATCCCCTCCGTGCGGCTTATATTGCTTCTCCCTGCATCTCTGCGCCATCGCCATCAAGGATTTTTACTTTGGATATGCTGTTCTGCATGGTCTCATCGCCGGGCATGGAGACCCTCAGATAATTGTCTGTAAATCCTGCCACTATTCCTTTGCGGCATGTCTCCCACAACACAGGGCGCACCGTTCCTTTCTGCGAGGCGGCGAAGGCCGACAGCTTGCGGTCGCTGAGTGCCATCAGTTCCGCCGTGCGACGGTGTTTCTCGCTCTGTTCTACCGCATCGCCCAATAGCAGCGCTTTCGTTCCGGGGCGCTCGCTGTAGGGGAACACATGCAATCGGGTTACCGGCAGCGAGTCGATGAATTTCAATGAGCGTTCCCATTCCTGCGGTGTCTCTCCTCGCGCTCCGGCTATCACATCCACGCCGATGAAGGCATCGGGCATGAGGTCTTTTATTGCATGGATTCGGTCGGCGAAGAGTACGGTGTCGTAGCGGCGTGCCATGAGGCGCAGCACCGCGTCGGAACCGCTCTGCAACGGTATGTGGAAATGCGGCATGAAGGCACGGCTTTCCTTCGCCACCCATTCTATCAGCTCCGGCGACAGAAGGTCAGGTTCGATAGAGGAGATGCGGTAGCGCTCTATTCCCTCCACCTCGTCAAGCGCTCTGGCAAGGTCGAAGAAAGTATCGTTGCGGCCATGACCGAAGTCTCCTATGTTCACCCCGGTAAGGATGATTTCCTTCGCGCCTCTCTGTGCGGCATCCTGTGCCTGGGCTATCAGCTCCGGAATCTGCGGCGAACGAGACCTGCCACGAGCAAGCGGAATGGTGCAGTAGGTGCAGAAACGGTCGCAGCCATCCTGTACCTTCAGGAACCAACGGGTGCGGTCGCCGCGCTCGCA
>CAJMDR010000481.1 GCA_905212215.1 uncultured Porphyromonadaceae bacterium | reverse complement strand
AAAAAGAGAAGCAGGAGCAGCTTGCAGTGGAAACCGAGCTGTAGGGTTGGAGTGTTCGCTTATGTGATATGCTCAACTCAATAAATCGGAATCGAGGGAGTAGGAGAAATTGAGATTGGAGGATAAGTTGGTGAACAAGATTTTCAAAGGTCTTATTCGATTTTTGATAGAAGTGATAGTTATGACTGTTTTGATTGTTGGGATCAACATATTTACGAATGGTATGTATCTTTGGGGATTGCCCCGCATAAATGATATTCAGTCTGTAAATATCACGTATCCGAGTGTCACGGATGCAGCATGACTACCTTAAAGAATCCGCTCCACGACAGCAACAACGGTCTGGACTACACCCTTGTCAACGACTACTATCTGCCGAACCTGACCACAGCAGCCCCGGCAGTTCTCTTTCCTCCGGCAAGCTTCTCCCACGTCTTCGTCCCCCGCTCAGCCGCCTCGTTTACCATCGCCTGAGCCTGCTTCATATCGCCACGCTCCACGGCTTCCAGATATCGCTTGTCTGCTTCCTCCTCTGCCGAAATTTTGGCAGTCTCATCCGAATTGCTTACCTTTGCATCAGAAACTTCTGAATCGGATGCTTGTGCGCTTAATTGCGTGTCTCCCTTTAATGGTCTACGAGTTCCGTTATTCAGAGGTTTTCTATTTGACAAGAAATTAGTAAACTTTTCTTGTCTTCCAATAATCTCTGTAGTTACACGCAGGCGCACATCTTCATTACCGACATAATCATATGCAATCTTATTACCCTTTACGGTACGTTCTCCCTTGGCTATGATTTCGGGTATCATCGCAATGTCGTCAACCGTAATATAATTGCTTGAAGTTCCATAGTGTCTGTAGAGCGAATGCTTCGTGCCTGCGTTAGGCTCTTTTCCCTGACGCATCACCACCGTCACGGCTCCATCCTCGCGCGCCACCTCAATCGAGCGATTGTCTGCTTTGCCCGAGAAAACATCCACCACCGCCTGCTGATTCTCATCAAGCTTCCTGCCGGCGAAATGCTCGGAAATCTCCGACATTTTCCTGTCCGTTCGGCTCCCCATAAGCTGCTCGTCACCGCCTCGGGCATCAAGCATGCGTTGTGCTTCCTCGTTGCCGACTTCATGAACTTTCACCCCGGCGCTTTCAAGCAGCCCCTTGGTCAGCTCATAAACCTCGCGATTCTGCTCCGCGTCGCGCCCGACGCTCCGCCTCGCTCCGTTTTCCTCTCTGCGACGGCTATTCCGCAACTTAAACACATTCGAGATAAGCTCTTTTGGCACGGCCTTGTCTATCGACATCCTGAAAGCCCATGCCTTTCCGTTGTCAAGCCCTGCGTCGCTGCAGATAGCCGAAAGCGCCTTTGCGTTTAGACCAACAAGTTCCTCTGCGGTTAATCTCGAAAACCATTCAGACATTTTGCGTTCAATTGCCGGTATGCCGCGCGAGACTGCTTCTTTGTGTTTTCGCGCAAATTCCACAAGTCTTGCTACTATTCGTTCGTCAAGTCGCGGTTGCTCCGGCTGTTGCGGCTCGGTCTTTACAGGAGTCTCGTCAACTATCTTGCTGACGGTCGTATAGTCGGCAAATGGTTTGGTCTTGCGGTGGCTCGCCTGTACCCACTTGTTGAAGTCCTCGATGCTGGTTTCGGAGATACGGAGGCCGGAGTGAGTGTCAGGCCCCGTCTTATCATAGTTGGCG
>CAJMDR010000480.1 GCA_905212215.1 uncultured Porphyromonadaceae bacterium | reverse complement strand
GCTCGCACCCGTTGCTGAGCCAGGCGTTCGGCCCCATGGTGATACGTTTCTTCATCCTCCAGGCCCATTACCGTTCCACGGTGGACTTCAGCAACGACGCACTGATAGGTGCCGAGAAGGCGCTGCGCAAGATGCTGGAGGGGTATCGTCGTTTGCAGGCATTGCTGCCGGCGGAGAAGTCGAGTGTGGAACTTCCCGACTATATGCGTCTCTGTTCGGAGGCGATGGACGATGATCTTAACACTCCGCAGGTGATAGCGCATCTTTTCGATGCATGTCGCATTATCAATGCTGCCACCGATGGCAATGCCACTCTCTCAGCCGATGACCTTCAGTCGCTGCGAGTGGTGTTCAAGACCTTCCTGGAGGATATTCTCGGTATCCGCGTCAACGCCGAGGGAACAGACGACAGCGATGCGAAGGCGTACGCCGGAGCCGTCGACCTGCTTCTTCAGGTACGCGCCAACGCGAAAGCGTCTAAGGACTGGGCTACCAGCGACCTTATCCGCGACAAACTCGCCGAGCTTGGCTTCAAGGTAAAAGACACCCGCAACGGTGCCGAATGGAGTCTTGACGAAAGAAAAATTTTATAAGGCAAATTAGCCGGTTCAGGAAAAGCGGAAACGCATTTTCTGAACCGGCTTTTTCAAGAGCGACCGAGAGTGCAGGGAAGACTGGGAGAACTATGAGCACGATGAGTACTATGAGATCTAAGAGCACTATGAGAGCTGGGAGATAGTTCTGATGATTAAGGTGGAAGAAATGGGGGCAATTGCATTTTATTTGGTTAAAGAATTAAAAAGATATTGATGATGTGCCGGATTTTTATTAACTTTGTAGTCTGAACATGTCACGAGCTTTTACGATAAAATCCATAACGCGATTGCTGTTTGCGCTCTTCTTGGGTCTGAGCATGGGTTTGAGCGCACAGACTCCGTTACAGAACACTACCACCGACGGCCAGATGTTGGTGGCACGTACTCCGTTGGATGAATTCCTTGCCAATCCCGCTGTAAATCCTGCTTCTACGTCAGTATATATAGCCGAGATTAAGGGAGGACGAGTGCTTGCCAAACATAACCTATCGTTGCCTCTTATGGGTGCTTCAACCATGAAGTTGGTGACAATAGCGAGCCTGATGTATTCGCGCGACCTTAACTACCGTTTCCCCACGAAGGTGGAAACGGCCGGAAGAATCATCGGCGGCGAACTGCAAGGCAATCTTCATATCATAGGTAGCGGCGACCCTACTCTCAACACTGACAGAACGCCAAAATCAGCCGATTTTGTTGCCGAGATAGTGTCAGCATTAAAACGTCGTGGCGTAACAGCCATCAACGGAAATGTGCTGATAGACCAGCAGATCTTCACCACTCCGGCACAGCCGTCGAGCTGGAGTGTCGGCGACTGTGGCGCCGATTATGGAGCCGGCGCTTTCGGTTTCAACTATGGACGTAACCATTCCGGCAGTCGCTCGGTATCCAATCCTTCGGCAGTGTTCATGAAACGGCTGGAGAAAAGCCTCGCTGACGCAGGGATACGTCTTGACAAACGTGGATATACAGGAGGGGGAAGGAGAATGTTGTTGACACACTATTCTGCTCCGCTCGACGAGATAATGCGGTCGTGCATGATGCGTTCCGACAATCTTTATGCCGAATGCCTGTTGCGCCACATAGCCCTGTCACGCGGCAATGTCGGCAG
>CAJMDR010000479.1 GCA_905212215.1 uncultured Porphyromonadaceae bacterium | reverse complement strand
CCCGCGGCTCGAGTTCCGTTGTCTGGTATGCCGTTATCTGTCTCCATAGCATAGTATTCTTTGGGTCAGCCCTTCGGGGGATCCATTTCCTGTTGCAAAGATACAAAAAAATTATTGAAAAAGCACTATGTTTCATGAATTATTTTTCTTGTTTCATACAAAAAATGCCGAAACTCTTTGTCAGATTTTAATAGAAGGATTATCTTTGCACAAAAATCAAACTTTTTAAACTGTAATACGATTATGAAGCGACTATGTCTCAACTCCCGCGATGAGCTGATCGTCATCCGCCTTGACCAGGTGGCTTACCTGGAATCCAACGGAAACTACTCCAATGTAGTGATGATAGGCGGCGCCAGAATCATGCTCACCTTCGGGCTGGGAAAGATGGAGGAGTTCATCATGAACAGCTTTCGCGATACCGGACGCAGCTATTTCGTGCGTCTCGGACGCAAGTTCATCATCAACCAGACTTATCTTTTCCAGATAAGCGTGCCGAGGCAGAGACTGGTACTCAGCGATATGGCAGGACATACTTACACGCTGTCGGTGCCCAAGACGTTGCTGAAGAACTACAAGGAGCTCATGCGCAACGGCTTCCAAAACGCGCCGAGGCCTTCGCAGGCTATTCCTATGGCCGACAACGAATGATATACTCCATCTAAGCCGGTAAAATCAATCTTCACGAAAAAGTAATTCTAACAGATGAAAAGATTTATCATAGTAGTCATAGCCCTTCTCATGGCTGTGGCAAGTGTGTTCGCACGCACTTACGCTCTCACTACCGCAGTGAGCAACTACCAGAGAGATGGTCTGAGCACTCTCTCGCAATCTACAAAAGATGCCAAGGCAATGGCTTCCCTCTTGCATGCAAAGGTGCAGGATGTCTCGCTGGTAACGGGAAAGAACGCTACCGCAGCACATATCAAGGCTTCGCTGATGAAGATGGCGAAAGCGGCAGGACCGAACGACCAGATCATTTTCTTCTATTCCGGTCATGGTGGCAAGAATGTAATCTGTCTCTACGACAAGAACATCACCTATTACGAAATCCTCGGCATCCTTACCCAGTCGAAGTGTAAGAATATTCTGGTGATAGTTGATGCCTGTGAGTCCGGCTCGCTTCTCAATGCCGTGAACCAGCTCAAGAGCAAGAAACTGTGGAACGGCAACGTGGCTTCCATAGTAAGCTCCCGCGCACAGGAGAACTCCATCGAGAATCCAATTGTGGGCGCCGGATTCCTGGCTCAGGGCATACTGAAAGGAATGCGTGGCAAAGCCGATGCCAACAGCGACCGTAAGCTCACCATCAAGGAGCTTTACAACTATGCCTTCAATGATGTCACTACCCGCGCATCGCGCATAGACCGTGGGCAGCATCCACAGCTCATTGCTCCCGCAGCCATGCAAAGTAATGTCATCTGGACATGGTAAAAGTGCGCTGTTTAATGGCGCATCGCAGAAAGGTATACGAGTAATCCATAATCATAAGGTGGAAAATCCAAAAATACCTTCATCAGCAAAACTAAAGGTTTCGTCAGTTTTTACATCGGCTTCAACCAATAGGCAAATAATTACTTGGTGCATAGAAAATGCGTAAGTAATTTTGCAATGTCAAAACGACAAAACCAATAACAAAGAATAATAAACGACCCAAACACATACAGCTATGAACGAGAACGAGAAAGCCACACGCCTCAACAACGGCAATA
>CAJMDR010000478.1 GCA_905212215.1 uncultured Porphyromonadaceae bacterium | reverse complement strand
TTTCAAGGTTCAGCCACTGTGTGCGGAAGCCGGCCATGGACTCTGCTGTCTGGCCCACTGTCTGAGGCTGGAAGATAGCGGTGTAGGCCTGTTGCGGGGTCTGAACCGCTATGCCGTTGGCGTTGAGCTGCTGTACCAGAGACATTACGTTCTGGTTCTGCGGGTTCTCAATCATGAGGAAGCGGAGCAGGTCGCTGCCCACCTGAATGCCCATCTTGTCCACGGCCTCGTCGATGAGGGCATCGTTGATAAGCTGATTCAATGCCTCCTGGGCTACAAGCTGCTGGTCAATGTCGGCGGCATCCGGGTTCATGCGGCGCTGTTGTTCTATCTGCGCGTTAAGTTCCTGAAGCTTGGCCTGATATTCCGTGATGTCAATGTTCTTGCCTCCTACGGATGCTACCGTGGAGCCATTGCCGAAGATCTGACGGCTGTTGGTGAGTGCGTCGCCGATAATAAACGCAAGAAGCGCCACAGCGATGACGATCAGCAATAACACCGACCTCTTCCTGATTTTCTCTAAAGTTGCCATTTATTTCAATGATGTCTTATGTTTCAGTTCATGGCCGTTGCAGGAGGCCGGGAGTTGTGGGCTAAATCCTGCGGCGGCGATCGTTTTCTGTTTGAGCTGCAAAGTTAATAATAATTCTCCTCATATGCAAGATTTTAGCCTTTTTTCGCATATCATTTCCCGAAATCCGCTTTTCAGGCTTATCGGACCTATCAGACCTAACGGACCTATCGGAATCTGCGGGTAGTCCGACTTGTCCGATCAGGCTGAGCTGTCCGACTTGTCCGACTCTCTTGTGTCTATCGCCGCCAAAAAGAGGGAACCAGCAACACAAGTACGGTGAAAAGCTCCAGGCGCCCGGCAAGCATGTCGAGCATCAAGTTCCATTTCAGCACCGAAGGCAACATGTAAAACCCGCCTCCGGAACCGGTAACGCCGTAGCCAAGGCCGTTGCAGCCCGTTGCTGAGGCGGAGAGGAACAGTGAGTCATCGAGAGTATATCCGCACAGCAGGCTGAGCAGTGTGGTGATACCTATAAGCAGCAAATATATTGTAAAGAAGGCGGTTATGCGATGCACCACACCGTCGTCGAGGGCGTGGCTTCCTATGCGTACCACGTATTGTCGCCGCGGGAAAATGGCCTGGAGCAGCTGTGCCCGCAGGTTAGAACCTAACGCCATTATGCGATCTGTCTTCACTCCTCCGGCAGTGGACCCGGCACAGGAACCGGCTATCATCAGCAGCATGGTAACCATTAATGAAAGTTGCCCCCAGTTCTCAGCCCCTTCCACGGTGAATCCGGTTGAGGTGATGGCGGAAACGGTGTGTGCGAGGGGAAAGAGCACGAGGCTTCGGAAAGGTGAGGAGGAAGAGTGGCCTTCCAAGGCTCCCTGCAGCCATATTCCAAGGCTCTGCAGCCCCCATGCCACGACTATGAAGCAGAGGTAAGTGCGCGTCACAGGATCGCGCCAGAGGTCGCGCCAACGCCCTTTCCACACGCCGTAAAGGAGCATGAAATTCAGTCCTCCTATTGTCATGAACAGGGTCAGTACCAGATAGACGTAGTCCGAGTCCCAGAAAGCGAGTCCGGAGGTATGGGTGGTGAAACCGCCTGTGGAAATGGCGGTGAAAGTCTGGCAGAAGAATATGAGAAAGCGCCGACAGTCGTTGTGGCGGTAAAGGATGACGAGAATAATGTTATTTCC
>CAJMDR010000477.1 GCA_905212215.1 uncultured Porphyromonadaceae bacterium | reverse complement strand
CCGCCAGCCATAACCCCAAGGAATACAACGGCTACAAGGCCTACTGGAGTGACGGCGCACAGATGATAGCTCCGCACGACATAAAGACAATAGAATACGTCAACGCCATCACCAGTGTGGATATGATCAAGTTCACTCCGCGCAAGGAGCTGATCCAGATAATCGGCAAGGACGTTGACGAGGCTTTCCTGAAAGCTATTCTCGGTCTCCAGATGGACCGCGAGGCATGCCTGCGCCACAAGGACATGAAGATTGTCTACACTCCCATTCACGGCACCGGTTCAAGAGTAATGTTCGACTCGCTGAGAATGTGGGGCTTCGAGAACATTATCCATGTTCCGGAACAGGATGTGCAGGATGGTAACTTCCCCACGGTGGTAAGTCCCAACCCTGAGAATCCCGAGGCAATGGCAATGGCAATAGCCAAAGCGAAGGAAGTAGGCGCAGATCTCGTCCTCGCTTCCGACCCGGACGCAGACCGTATCGGCCTGGTGGTACGCGACAAGAAAGGTAATTATCAGCTGGTTAACGGCAACCAGATAGTGATGATATTCCTTTACTATATCATTACCCGTAACAAAGAGTTAGGCCGTCTGACAGGCAATGAATACTGTGTCAAGACCATCGTCACCACAGAGACTATAAAACGCATCGCCGACGCCAACCACGTAACCTGCTATGACTGCTATACAGGCTTCAAGTGGATTGCCAACGTAATGCGTGAACATGAAGGCACAGCTCGTTATTTAGGCGGCGGTGAAGAAAGCTACGGCTTCCTCGCCGAAGACTTCTGCCGCGACAAGGACAGCGTGAGTGCTATCTCCATGATGTGCGAGATAGCAGCCTGGGCAGCCGATAAAGGCATGAACCTCTATGAGCTCCTCATCAACATCTATCTGGAATACGGCTTCTCGCGTGAACGCGGCGTAAGCGTGGTACGTCCCGGAAAGAGCGGTGCCGATGAAATCGTAGCCATGATGAAGGAATACCGCGAGAATCCTCCCAAAGAGCTCGCTGGAAGCCCTGTTACAGCCATCAAGGATTATCTTGACCTGAACGCCACCGACCTCATCAACGGCAATGTCTCGAAGCTCGACTTCCCCACAACCAGCAATGTGCTTCAGTTCTTCAATGCTCTCGGAGACAAGGTTTCCATCCGTCCATCCGGCACAGAGCCTAAGATCAAGTATTATGTGGAGGTTCGCGAACCGCTTGACAATGCTGCCGATTACGAGGCTACCGTGGATAAGGCGGAGAAACATATCGACGCTATCCTCAAGGATCTGAAAGTAAAATAAGACAATGAGTGCCATAGATGCCACTCATAAATGATACCGACAATATCCGGCAAAGGATTTCCGAATCCTTTGCCGGTTCACATGGATATACATGCAGGATATTAACATAACCTACGCACCTCTGATAGAACTTAGCCGCAATTTCTGCATAACTGTGGAACGGGCTGCCGAGGCTGAAGTTCAGGAGTTCACTATAGAGATGCTTGACCTACTGCCAAGGCTCTATCTTGGATTCTCCGCTCTCGACCCTTCTGCCCTCGGCCTTCTCGGCGATGAATATCTGCCACAGTATCTCGATCAGACATATTACGAGAGTGTGCGTCGTTCCATGGAGATGCTTTTCGGTGCATCCGATACATATCTGGAAACTTTTGAGAGCGACATGAAGTATTCCGACACTCCAATCGCCGCTTCCATCTCAGAAGGT
>CAJMDR010000476.1 GCA_905212215.1 uncultured Porphyromonadaceae bacterium | reverse complement strand
CCTAAAATTTCAATCATTCGAAAATGCACATTTACTTTGTGCGTGAACTATAAATCTTACCATGTATCACCGATTTCTTCCTCTTCCTCCGGCATGGAGAGCCGCTTCAGGATAGCAGAAATTATGTCTGTGCCGAATCCCTTGGACATAAGGAACCGATAGAGTTTCTGTCTGTCGGCGATGGCTGTAAGATCCAGCTTCCGGGCTTTGGAGCAGGCTGCCTTGTAAGCAGACTTTATGTAATCCGCTTCATCGGCTTCCTGCATGGCGCCGGCAATAATCTCCTTGCTGATGCCTTTAGTGGCCAACCCTTGGCGTATTTTCCATGGTCCCCAGCCGTTGAGTCGGCTTTTGGTGCGCACATAAGCTGCGGCATAACGGCTGTCGTCGACATATCGGTGCTTGCGCAGATAACCTATTATCAGTTCGACATCGGCATCTGAAAGCTCTCTCCTCAGGAGCTTTTGCCGCAGGTCATGCTCGCATTGCTCGCCGCGTGCACATAATCCGGCGGCATAGAGCACAGCCTTCCTTAATTGTTCGTCATGTTCCTCACTGCCAGTCATCCTGCATAGGTTTGCGCCCTTCAATGAACCGGTTTAGCCCCTGGCTGTCGCGCCACACGTTCACATTTCTGAAGCCTGCGTTTTTCATAAGAGCCTGCATTTCGTCGGCATGGCGCGGGTTGATTTCGAAATACAGCTTTCCTCCCTGTTTCAATGCCTCTTTAGCCTCCGGCACGATGGCGCGGTAGAACTTCAACGGGTCGGCATCGGGAACGAACAGCGCCAGAGAAGGTTCATAGTCCTTCACATTCTCCGCCATGGAGTCACGTTCGCTGTCATCGACGTATGGTGGATTGCTCACTATAATGTCGTACGACTCCGGGTCGGGATTCCAGTGTGTCATGTCGCCCTGACGTACTGTTATGTTGTTGCATTTCAATGCCTTCTTGTTACCTTCGGCCACCTCAACCGCCTTCGGGGAAATATCTATTGCGTCTATCTCCGGGAAATTGAGGTAGCGGCTCAATGCCAATGCTATGGCTCCTGACCCGGTACCTAAATCCGCTACTTTCAGGTCCGAGGCTTTGTTCTCGTTTACAATCTGCCGTACCAATTCTTCCGTTTCGGGGCGCGGAATCAGTACGCCGGGTTCCACATGCACGTTGAACCCGTAGAAATCGGCGGTGCCGAGGATATATTGCAGCGGTTCATGCTTTTCGAGGCGGCTGAGGATGTCGGCGATTTTCTGTTGCATATAGTCGCTCAGCTGGTAGTCGTCGGCCAACCGGATGGTGTATTCGGTAGTATCCCAGCCCTTCAGGACCCGGAAAATCTCGTGAATCATTGCCAGCGTTTCCCCTTTGCCATAGATGGGTTCGAGGCGACGCAGCATTTCAATGACAATCTTTTTCATTCTCTTCGAGCTTGTTGGTGTTATATACAGTTATAACATTCAACGTCACTGATAACGTTGCAAAATTAAAAAATTATTTGTAATTTTGTGCAATGGAAATAAGAGAAGATGAGTACTGGATGCGCCGGGCGATGCATCTGGCAAGGAATGGATATGGCCATGTGTCGCCCAATCCTGCCGTAGGGTGCGTCATAGTGTCGGCCGACGGCAAGATTGTCGGTGAAGGCTGGCACAGACGCTATGGCGAGGGCCATGCCGAAGTCAATGCCGTGAACTCGGTGAAAGCCCGCAGTATGCTCGATGGCGCCACCGTCTATGTTACTCTGGAGCCTTGTTCCCA
>CAJMDR010000475.1 GCA_905212215.1 uncultured Porphyromonadaceae bacterium | reverse complement strand
GTATGGATCTTCTGCTGTATGCGGTGCGTGGTGTGGCTCTTATCAACAGGGCTTTGCGCGAGAAGGATGAGCCGAGCCGCGAGGCGAGCCATCTTGTTATCGATGCCTTGTTCGCCACCATCACCAATGCTAATTTCGACAATGCGTCGCTCGATGATTTCATCCGCCGTGCTTTCGAGATCAAGAATCTGTTGGCCGGGAAGGCGAAGAAGCAAGGCATAGAGCTTCCTGACCTTCCTGAGGTGGAGTTCTACGCCCATCCTGACGAGGCTGAGAAATGCGAGCCGTTCACCGGTGTTTTGGCCGAGAAGAACGCTGACATCCGCGCCCTGAAGCAGCTTGCCATATACGGCTGCAAGGGTATGGCGGCTTATGCGCGTCATGCCGCCAACTTAGGCTATGAGGATGATGATGTATATGCCATTATAGAGAATGCCATGGCGGAGACCGCCCGGCCCGATATAGATGTGAAGGAGCTGCTTTCGCTGGTGATGAATGTAGGCGACGGCGGCGTGAAGGTGATGGCATTGCTCGACAAGGCGAACACGGAAACGTATGGCAACCCGGAGATAACTAAAGTGGACATTGGTGTCCGCAATCGTCCGGGCATCCTCATCAGCGGTCATGATCTCAAGGATCTTGAGGAACTGCTGAAACAGAGCGAGGGGAAGGGTGTGGACATCTACACTCACTCCGAGATGCTTCCGGGGCAGTATTATCCGGCTTTCAGGAAATATCCGCACTTCGCCGGCAATTATGGCAATGCCTGGTGGCGGCAGACGGATGAGTTCGAGACGTTCAACGGCATGTTCCTGTTCACCTCGAACTGCATAGTGCCTCCGCGCAAGAATTGCACCTATCTTGACCGCGTCTACACTACGGGAGTGGTAGCGATGCCGCACCTACCATATTGAAGAGGGGCGCGACGGCAAGCCAAAAGACTTCTCGGAGCTGATAGAAAGGGCTCGGCAGTGTCCGCCTCCAACGGCTATAGAACATGGCGAAATCACAGGTGGTTTCGCGCATCATCAGGTATTGGAACTGGCGCCTAAGATTCTTGACCTCATCAAGCGTGGCAAGATTCGCAAGTTCGTAGTCATGGCCGGCTGCGACGGCCGCTTCCCTTCGCGTGAGTATTACACCAAGTTCGCCGAGGCTCTTCCCCACGACTGTGTCATCCTCACCGCGGGATGTGCCAAATACCGCTACAACAAGCTTGCTCTCGGCGACATAGAGGGTGTTCCGCGTGTGCTGGATGCCGGTCAGTGCAACGACTCCTATTCGCTTGTGCGTATTGCCTTGGCATTGCGCGACGCGCTCGGGCTGAAGGACATCAACGACCTTCCCATCGTCTACAACATTGCCTGGTACGAGCAGAAGGCTGTCATAGTGCTTCTTGCCCTGTTGTCGCTTGGTGTGAAGAACATCCATACAGGGCCTACGCTGCCTGCTTTCTTCACTTCCGACATTTTGAAGGTGCTTCAGGAGAAGTTCAGCATCGGCACCATTACAAACGTGGAGCAGGACATAACCACCATGATTGACTGACCACATCACTCACTATATCCGCAACATGGCGGCGGTCTGTTACGGCGGCCGCCATGTTCATCCTTCATTCATGGTTTAACAAATTTTAAATCTTTGAACGGAGAAAACCTTGTAACTTTGCAGTGAATTCCGAGGAAGGAAGAGTTAACCCTCGACTGATTGAAAAGAGGAGCGACTGCCTTCCCGCCGGATTCAAGTGGAGAGATTTGGCTGCTTGCAAC
>CAJMDR010000474.1 GCA_905212215.1 uncultured Porphyromonadaceae bacterium | reverse complement strand
AGACGGACAAGGCTGCCGGCCGATGGATTTATAATTGCAATTATTTGTCTGGTCTAAGGTTTACCAGGGCACGCTGGTAGTGACCGTAGTCGCGTGTGGTGTCGCCGCCGGGAATCAATGCTGTGAGGCGGTAGTAACCGTCGGACTGACCTCCCCATCCCCAGTTGACGTGGAAGTAGCCGAGACCCTGATAACCGTCAATTACGAAGGCGTGGCCGCTCTGATAGTCGCTGCCATAGCCCCAGCATATCACCGGACAGCCGGCGGCGAGAGAGGAATGAATCTTGTCAATCCATTTCAGCGGCGTATAGCCGGTGAGGAGAGCGAGTTCTGCGGTGGGCTTGAAGTGGAAGAAGTTCACCATGTCGCTCACCGATGCGCTGGCACCCGATCCGGTGGGAGAGTAGTTCATTCCCACGGCATAGCCACATGCTGCCATGAGCTTCGCCACGGCAATCTGGCGGTCCCTGGGCGACTTGTCGGTGTAGTATGTCGTCATCTTGTTGAAGTCGAAGGCAATCTTCGAGAGGTCCCAGTGATAGACTTTTCCATTGCAGGTAGCGGTGCCTTTCCCGGAGGCTTTCTTGGGCCAATGCCAGTAAGCGAGAACCTGCGCCATAGCGGTGGCCATGCAGCCGGTAACGGATTTCTTGCCGTCCATCTCCGGGCACATGAGGTTATAGGGCGCATACTGGTTCCAGAGGGTCTTCACCATGGGCTTGACAGGTTTGCGCGATTCCTTCAGCATCACGCTCCACACAAAGGGTTGCCGTGCCTTGGCGCCTTTGTCAGAGCGCAGCCACGCAATCTGCTCGCCATAATAGGCCATCACTTCGCGGAGCTGTACGGGTATCTCTTTCTCGCTGAAAGAGCCTTTGTCGACGTAGGCAAGCACAGGGAAAGCGCTGTCGTCGGCCGATGCGATAACGTATCCGGCATCCTTCCCGGAGACGTTATAGGCATATACCAACGGTGCCTTCTTGGTATCGCTGAGGGTGAAGACATGCTTCAGGGAGTTTCCTTTCAGAGTGGGAGCGCCGAAGAGTCCTCCCTGCGACTGCTGCGACTCCATATTTGCCACAGCCTGCTCCGGGGTGACCTGTTTGGCCGTCATGCTCATGGCGCCTGCTAAAAGCGCTGCGAACAATGCTATGTGTTTTCTTGCTGTCATGGGAAAAGAGTGCCTTTGGTTAAACGACATTGCAAAGTTAGCAAAAAAGCAAAAAAGAGCCAAGATTACAGAGAGTTTCTATGCCAACTTACCGGGAAAAAGGATGAATTGCAGGGGTGGGTGGATGAGTGTATGAGGCTTACGCCCCACCGACGGCAAGCCGCCGGCACAGAAACAAAAGCAACAACCACTCTTCCACTCCTCAACCTTCCACTCCTCCACTCCTCTACACATATCAAAAACTCAGTTGCAGTTACCATTATTCCCGCAACAAGGAGAAAGAAGAGCAAGGAAGCGGATTTTCAGGGCATTTCTTGGGAATTTCATGCTTCGGAAATTTGCCTGTGTCAGCTTTTTTTGCTAACTTTGCAGAGCAAATAACCGGGGAAAGGAACGGTCAGCCGCCCCGTTGGTTTGTTCTCACAAGAATCTAACCTCAACACAGTTTTTTACATAATACACAGGATGTTACGAAAAATACGAGTCGCATTGGCGGCCATATTCTGGGTCTGCATCACCGCGTTATTGCTTGACTTCACCGGCACCCTTCACTGCTGGTTAGGATGGATGGCAAAGATACAGCTGTTGCCGGCGGCAATG
>CAJMDR010000473.1 GCA_905212215.1 uncultured Porphyromonadaceae bacterium | reverse complement strand
TTGCTTCATGCTCAATCCCTATTCTGTTCCCGCCAGTAAAAATCAACGGGCAGTATTATGTAGACGGCGGAGTGCTTCGCAACCTGCCGGCATGGGCTATCCGTGAAAATTGCGATATCCTGCTTGGCTCGAACTGCAATCCCCTCGACCGCTCGTACAAGCACAAACGCTCCATCATAAGCATAGCGTTGCGTACCTATCAGCTAACCATGAAGGCGAATGTGCTGCAAGACCTTGAGCTGTGCGATTATGTAGTGCAGAATCAGAATCTCAGCAGATACAAAACGTTCTCCGTTACTGAGATGGACAAAATAATCCTGGAGGGTTACGAGGCTGCCGCTCCGGTGATTGAAAAGATAGCCTCGCAACACTACAAATAACTATAATCACAAGTCAATTCATAAGTATCTCGAAAATGTCCGACGACCGCTTAATAATATATCAGGTATTTCCAAGATTGCTGACCAACCTCAACAAGGCCTGCATCCCTTCAGGAACCCTGGAACAAAACGGTTCCGGCAAATTCAACCATTATACTCCGGAACTCCTTGCCTCTATAGCAGGGCTGGGGGTGAATACTGTATGGTATACCGGGGTGCTGGAAATGGCCACCAAGACCGACTTTTCAAAATACGGCATACAATCAGACAATCCGCATGTGGTGAAAGGCGAGGCTGGTTCTCCCTACGCCATAAAGGACTATTATGATGTGTCGCCTGCTCTGGCTGAAAACGTGTATAACAGACTTCAGGAGTTCGAGGCTTTAGTGAAACGCACTCATGAAGCCGGTTTGAAATGCATCATAGATTTCGTGCCAAATCACACGGCGCGACAATATCATTCCGACAAAGCACCTGAAGGAATAAAGGATTTCGGCGCTGACGACGACACCACAATGCGGTTCTCCACTGCCAACGACTACTACTATATCACCAACCAGCAGTTCGCACCTCAGTCCGACATCTCCTCTTATCCGGCCTACATCGAATTTCCGGCTAAAGCGACAGGAAACGACTGTTTCTCTGCTTTTCCCTCTATGAACGACTGGTACGAGACCGTAAAACTGAATTATGGCCATGACTATGAGTCTGGACAAATACATTCCTATCCCGTTCCGGCCTTGTGGAAGAAGATGGTCCACATCCTGCGCTACTGGCTGGCAAGAGGAGTGGACGGCTTTCGTTGCGACATGGTACACATGGTGCCGCTGGAATTTTGGCATTGGGCACTTGAAACAGTACGAAAAGATTATCCCAACGCCATATTCATAGGGGAGATATATGACATAGGCCAGTACAGGCCTTATATCAACTATGGGGGCTTCAACTACCTCTACGATAAGGTTGGCCTCTACGACACCATTTTCGGCATAGAAAAGCATAATTTCAGTGCCGCCAGACTGACCGGCTGCTGGCAGTCGCTCGAAGGAATCTCGAACAATATGCTCAACTTCCTCGAGAACCACGATGAAGTCCGTTTCGGTTCCCCTGCGTTCGGAGGCAATCCTTTGGCTGTCACTCCCGCTTTAGTGGTAAGCGCCATGTTCAGTTCCGGTCCTTACATGATATACTTCGGTCAGGAAGCAGGAGAATGTGGACAAGATGCCGAAGGTTTCTCCGGCCATAATGACCGCACTACCATTTTCGATTACTGGAGCTACGAATCCATGCGGCGTCTGGTGACCGACAACCTCACCCAACAGCAGAAATGGCTCAAGCATCTCTATACGCGAGTGCTTACGATGTGCAACAGCGAACCGGCTCTGCGCCACGGTT
>CAJMDR010000472.1 GCA_905212215.1 uncultured Porphyromonadaceae bacterium | reverse complement strand
GGTAATCGGCAACACCCTTAGCCATGCCTGCAACTACATTACCATCAACAAAGGCAGCATGCAGGGGGTGCGACCCGGAATGGGAGTTATAAACTCCATGGGGCTGATAGGTATAGTGGATGTATGTGCCCCGCACATCAGCCGCGTGATTTCCGTACTTAACAGCAAGCAGAAGTTCTCAGTGAAACTGTCGGGCACTCCATACGTCGGCACCCTCCACTGGCGACCCGGAAGCACCGAGACAGCATATATGGAAGAAGTACCGCGCCATGCCAAGTTCTTCCGCAACTCACTGATTGTAACCTCGGGCTATTCCACAGCATTACCGGAGGGGATACCAGTGGGAAAGGTGATAGGGTCGCTGCGCAAGTCCACCGACAACTATCTCACCCTGAAACTTGAGCTGTTGCCTAATTTCCGCAATCTCCAGACAGTGTGGGTGATTAAAGACATCTATCGCAGCGAGCTTGATTCCCTGAAAATAGAGAAGACAACCGTCGACAAACCCGTTCCCTGACCAAATGGCACGACAGATTACTTCAGCAACGATACTTTTCATTGTCCTGGTGCTGGTACAGGTAGTGATTTTCAACCACATCATGCTCTTCGGCGTGGCGGCTCCTATAATATTTATATACTTCATCATCCGTCTGAACATGTCGGTGAGCTTCAACGCCCTCATCTCGCTCGGTTTTCTGATAGGACTATTGGTAGACATCTGTTCCGACACTCCCGGCATGAACGCCCTTGCATGCACTCTGCTGGCGGCGGTGAAGAAACCCGTTTTGCTCGCTTATACGCAACACGACGAGACTATCAATGAAATAACACCATGTATTTCTACGTTAGGAATAATGACATATTCCAAATACATGATAACAATGGTGTTGATCTATTGCCTGCTCTATTTTGCGGTAGAATTTTTCTCGGTGGTCAATATATGGGACATCCTTCTAATGGCCGTATCAAGCACCCTGCTCACCTACCTGCTTCTGCTTGGCATAGACAGCCTGATGACTGATAGACGTGAAAGATTATAAACTTGCCAAAAGGAGCTATGTGGTAGGTGGCTTCATCTCCCTTTTGGTTCTCATATACATAATACGGCTTTTCAGCCTCCAGCTCGGCGACCACACCTATCGAGAGAACGCCGACTCCAACGCTTTCCTCAAGAAAGTGCTATACCCCATGCGCGGCCTGATATACGACCGTAATGGACGTCTTGTAGTGTTCAATCAGCCGGCCTACGACCTCATGGTAACACCGCGCGAAGCAGTCGATTTCGACACGCTGCAACTTTGCAAGGTGCTTGGTCTCTCACCGCAGGAATTCCGCCAACGTTGGGAAGAAATGAAAGACACCCGCAAAAATCCGGGGTATTCATCCTACACTCCACAGAAACTGCTGAGCCATCTGTCGCAGGCAGATTATGGCCGCATTCAGGAAAAGCTGAGCCTATTCCCCGGCTTTGACATCAGCCGTAAGGCAATACGCCAATATGCCACTACCGCCGGAGCGAACGTGTTAGGCAATATCCGTGAGGTAAATGCCTCCGACATTGAGAAAGACCAATACTATCGAGCAGGTGACTATACCGGAGACCTTGGCGTGGAAAAGAGCTACGAACATCAGTTGCGTGGCCATAAAGGAGTGAACATTTTCATGAAGGATGTGCACGGTCGCATAAAAGGTCCGTACGAAGGCGGTATCCACGACAGTCAGCCTGTCTCAGGACGCAACCTCACTCTCGGCATAGACTGGGACCTTCAGGAATATGGTGAAAAGCTCATGGCCGGTAA
>CAJMDR010000471.1 GCA_905212215.1 uncultured Porphyromonadaceae bacterium | reverse complement strand
ATCCGACTGATGCTCATTTCTCATTCACATTTGTTTTTAAACAAGCTCTAAATATTTCCGGATGGATTAGTGGTCGGACATCGGTCGGAGGCGGTCAGTCCTCCTGATCCTGTTTTGACATGAAGCTGTTTAGCCCGTCAATCAGTGTGTCCATGAAATATGTGCGGCTGTTGCGACCTCTCATGCGCATTTCCGAATATTTCTTGTAGATATAGCTTTCGGTCATATCTACCTTGAAGATACGGGCGAGTCTGCCGATTATGTCTTTCGCACTGAGTTTGGTGCCGAAGCAGTTGGCGACCTTGAAGGCGTAGCCTAACTCTATAAGGTCGGTCTTGTTGGCTTTCCAGTCAAGTCCGAGCCGGTCGAGCATTTTGTCCTCGCTGACAGGACGGAAATCTGTTTCCTTGTAGTGGGATAGGGTCTGACGCACAAAGCACAGGGCTTTGTTGATGAATGACACGAGGGCGTCATTGACCTCTTTGCGTTGTGCCGCCGTCTGTAAGTGGCTTATCTCCACCTCTACAAAGAGCAACGCGCTTATCACGCAGCCTTTGTGTGGCTCCTTGTTGCACAACTCGCTGACCTGAAGCACAAAATCCTTATAGGCTATGTGCAGATTCTCTTTCTTCCCTTCGGTCAGCTTTCGGAAGAACTCGGTCTCGGTAAGTGAAAATATATTCATTTATCGGGCTGGTTTTAAGGGTTCAACATTATGTTTTTTTGTTTCGTCTTTCTAAACCAGTAGCTGTTACAAATGGATTACAGAATAAAATGTTAAAGTGGAATTGCCGTGTTTTCAGCAGATTAAGAATTTTTGCCGCTAAAATTTTTACGATTGTTAATGGCTGTCGAGGTATAAACAATTACGGTCTGCAAAGAAACTTATCAAATATGGGATATAGAAAAAGCGCACATCCACCATACTCTCTGAGCCTCTGGACTGGCTTACTCAAATAGGCAGATGCACGCTATGCAATTGCATAGCGCAAGCTCTGTCCTATAGCTTTGAGTATGAAAATTGTCCAGATCTTCAGATGAGGCTATAAGCGTCTTACGTTATGTATCAGTTCGATGCGATTGTCTCCACAACCGCCAATTATTCTAATTTCGCCACAAATTTAGTGATTTTTGGCGAATTAACAGGCTTTCACAACCCGTTTTATTTCAGTCCATGCTGTTTCATCTTGTTAGCCAAGGTTATTCGGCTTATTCCTAACAGCTTTGCCGCTTGTGAGATTACGCCGTCTGTTTGGGCGAGAGCATCGACAATCCGCTGTTTCTCGACCTTTGGATTTCGGAGAAGAAGGCTGTCGGAGACTTCCGGCGATGAGCGACTGATTGAGAGATCAGATGATGTGATTATATTGCCTTCCACATTTCCGGCGGCAAGCTGAATCACATTCTTTAACTCGCGGATATTGCCGGGCCAGTCGTGGCGTTTCAGCGTCTTGACGGCCGAGGCATCGAGGCGTTTCGGCGGCTCATTGTGTTCCTCGGCATACTGTGCGAGATAAAACTCGGCTACCGTCTGAATGTCCTCCGATACCTTTCTGAGCGGTTTGACAGTTATGTCCATCTCCCGGAGATTGAAGAAAAGGTTTGAACGAAATGTCCTGTCGCTTACCTTCTCCAACAGTTCCGGCTCTGCCGTGCAGATTACTCGGACATCCGGGTGATCTTCGCTAAGAATATGCAACACGACCGATTGCTTGTCGAAATTGAGCAGATGCACGTTTTTGAGAATAATCGTACCTCCGACCGCTTTCTTGAAGTAGCCACCGATACGGTTATACATCTCGCTCTTTTCGGAGTCA
>CAJMDR010000470.1 GCA_905212215.1 uncultured Porphyromonadaceae bacterium | reverse complement strand
CGGCACCAATGACCTTACCCAGATGACCTTCGGCTACTCACGCGACGACGCTCCCAAGTTCCTCAAATACTACAAAGAGAAAGGCATCCTGAAAGTAGATCCGTTTGAGGTACTTGACCAGGAAGGTGTTGGCCAGCTCGTACGCATGGGCGTAGAGAAAGGCCGTGCCACCAACCCCGACCTGAAAGTCGGCATCTGCGGCGAACCCAGCAGCGTGCAATTCTGTGCCAAACTCGGCATGAACTACGTATCCTGCTCGCCCTTCCGCGTGCCCATCGCCCGCGTAGCAGCGGCGCAGGCAGCGATAGAGGACTAATTCGATATAGTCTCTATCCAATAGACAATCAATAATTTAGGCTGTAATGCTTCTGAAATCAGGACATTACAGCCTATTTTTTTATGACTTTTCCCGTGCATTTGGCATCACTTTCTGAGTATAAATAATCAGAAGTTTTTACCAATTGTTTACCAATTGAACATTGCCCGTTTACCAGATGTTTACCAAATGTTTACCACTGCAATCTATTGAGTGATAGTTAGTTATGCTTAAATATTAAACATCAAATAAATATCAAATAATTTAGTAAACATGGCAAATTTCAAAGCATGTGTACGAAGACCTCGAAGCGATGGGTTCTGGCAGGTTTACATCCGGGTCACCCACCACAGAGGACTTGGCTACATCAAAACAGACAAGATGGTCACGAAGAAGGAGCTGACTAAAACCAGTGAGATAAAGGATGCCTTTGTCCTTAGTTACTGTGCCGACCTCATAATCCGGTACAATAATCTTCTCAACACAGTGAACGCTGAAGAGTGGACTGTAAATCAGGTTATCGAATTTTTGACAACCGAATCGCAGGACATCTGTTTCAGTGACTACGCAAGAATCCACATCAATCGCATGATTAATAGTGGGCATGAGCGTACATCCAAGAACTACAAGTACGCTGTAGAGAATCTTGAACGCTATATCGGTTCAAACAAACTCATGTTTGGTCAACTAACATCAGCAGTGTTGAAGAAATGGATCGAATCGCTCAGGAACACCAATCGCGCAAAGGAAATGTATCCCATTAATATCAGGCAGATATTCAAGGCGGCGATTGTGGAGCTTAACGATGAAGAGAAGGGAATCGTCAAGATTAAATTCAATCCATGGAACAAAATCAAAATTCCCAAGGCTGACAAGACTACTCAACGAGCCATAAGCGCCGAGGCTTGCAGAGAGTTCTTCAACAGACCGCTGCCTCAGACAAAAATGTTTTCCTCTCTTCCGGAACCGGGCAGAGACGTAGCATTGCTGGTATTATGTCTCGGAGGCATCAATACAGCGGATCTGTATGCCTTGAGAAAGACTGACTTCAACAATGGTGTCATAGGCTACAAGAGAGCCAAGACCCGTCATTGCCGCGCTGACGAAGCATATATAGAAATGCGAGTAGAGCCATTCATCCAACCTATTTTCGACAAGTACCTCGCTTCCGAAGATGACGAGTTTCTGTTCACATTCCATAATCGCTATTGCGACCATGATAGCTTCTGTGCCAATGTAAACAACGGCATCAAGAAGATATGCGAAGATATGGGCATGGAAAGAGAGGATAGATATTGCGTCTACACTTTCCGTCATACATGGGGTACAATCGCACAGAATGATTGTGAAGCGAATCTATATGAGGTCGCTTTTGGCATGAACCACAGCCGTGGACTTAATGTCACTCGCGGATATGTGAAAATAGACTTTTCTCCCGCATGGACATTAAGAGGTTGTTTAAAAATAAAAGTGAATTTTGGGTCGTTCATGTCGAGGGGATTTT
>CAJMDR010000469.1 GCA_905212215.1 uncultured Porphyromonadaceae bacterium | reverse complement strand
GCTGGAAACAGCGACCTCTATGTTGTGCCGCGCTACAGCACTGCTTTCGTAGATCCATTCGCCGAAATCCCCACTTTGGCAATGCTCGCCTCCTTCTTTGACAAGGAAGGCAATCCGCTCGCCTCATCACCCGAACAGACCTTACGCCGTGCCTGCGACGCTTTCCACAAGTCGACAGGAATGGACTTCTACGCCATGGGTGAACTAGAATATTATGTAGTGGCACCTTTCGATGGCCTCTACCAGGCTACCGACCAGAAGGGCTATCACGAATCATCGCCTTTCGCCCATTTCAATGAGTTCCGCTGTGCATGCATGGACCTGATTGCCAAGACCGGAGGACAGATCAAATACGGTCATGCCGAAGTGGGCAACTTCACTGCCGATGGAAAAGTGTTCGAGCAGAACGAGATAGAGTTCTTCCCCACCCCCGCAACACGGGCTGCCGATAACCTCATGCTCGCTAAATGGATAATCCGCACCTTGGGCGCCAAGATGGGCTTTGACGTTACTTTCGCACCGAAAATCACCACCGGTAAAGCCGGCTCAGGACTGCATATCCACTTCAAGATAATGAAGGACGGACACAACATGATGACGGAAAACGGCCGCATCAGCGACGTAGCACGCCGCGCCATTGCCGGAGTACTGGAATATGCTCCCGCCATCACCGCCATGGGAAACAAGGTGCCGACTTCCTATCTGCGACTTGTGCCGCATCAGGAAGCTCCCACAAGTGTATGCTGGGGCGACCGCAACCGCTCCGTCCTGGTTCGTGTGCCATTAGGCTGGAACGGTGAAGGCGATATGTGCGCCGCCGCAAACCCGCAGCAGGGGAAGACCACAGAGATTTGCCCCGAACGCCAGACAGTGGAATTGCGTTCAGGCGACTGCTCGGCCGACATCTATCAGCTCATGGCAGGTATCGCAGTGGGCGCACGCAAAGGACTCGAAGACCCCGAAGCATTGAAGAAAGCCGAAGAAATGTATGTGAATGTAAACATCCACTCGGAAGCCGCCAAAGAACAGCTTGCAAAACTCAAGGCATTGCCCGACAGTTGCGCCGCCTCCGCCGACGCCCTTCAGGAAAGCCGCAAGGCATTCGAGGAGTGCGAGGTATTCTCGCCGCGTCTCATAGACGGTATCATTGCGGCTCTGCGCTCTTACAACGATGCCACTCTGCGTGCCGACATAGCCGCAGAACCGGGCCTGCAGAGCGAACTCGTTGCCAGATTCTGGCATAGATGAATAACATAATGGCAGACAGGTATTCACGCCAGACACAACTGCCCGAAATCGGCGCCCGGGGTCAATTAGCCCTGGGCGCCGCAAGGGTGGCAGTGATAGGCTGCGGGGCTCTCGGCTCTTTGGTGGCAATGTATCTTGCCGGAGCCGGCATAGGGAAAATCATTATCGCCGATTTCGATACAGTGGACATCAGCAACCTCCACCGACAGCTCTTCTTCACCGAGAATGAGTGTGGAAAGCCGAAAGTATCGCTGTTACGTAAGCGCATGGAAGCCCTCAACAGGCAGATAAAGGTTACCGAGTTGCAGGAATTGGTGCGCCCGGAACTTCTACACACCATAGCTCCGCTATGCGAAGTGGTAATCGATGCTACTGACAACCCCGAGAGCAAGCGTATGGTAAGCGAAGTTTGCCGCGAGATAGGGAAGCCTTGTATAATAGGCGGCGTGGATGGCTGGAGAGGCCAGGTTATGACGTGTGTTCCGGGAGGCACATATTATAATGATGTGTTTCCGGCGGAAGAGAGCGACGGTTTCACACCATGCCGACTTGGCGGAGTGGTTGGTCCTGTGGCTGG
>CAJMDR010000468.1 GCA_905212215.1 uncultured Porphyromonadaceae bacterium | reverse complement strand
CTGATAGAAGGCTCCGTTGCCGAGGGATGTGACGGTTTCGGGCAGCGTCACTTTCTGCAGGCTCACGTTACCGTAGAAAGCATAGTCGCCGATGGTTGCCAGGGTGGGAGGAGCGGTGTATTCCGGCGCCGCTGTGTTGCTTACCCTGAGGTAAAGGACGGTGCCGTCTTTGGCCAGCACGCAGCCATCCTCGAACTTCAGGTAACTGTTGTCGGCACTGAACACCACTTTCTGGAAATTCGGGCATCCCGTGAAACAGCGGTAGCCGAACGAGGACACCTTTTCCCCCAGCTGCACCGTCTCCAGCAGCGGGCAGTTCTGGAAACTCTGCAGGTAGACAGTGGTCAGGGCGTCCTTGCAGAAACCGCTTTCGGTGAAAGAAGGGTACAGCTCTCGAAGGAATAGCTGCCGAGCTGAGTCACGGTGTTCGGCATTACGAAGTTCTGGAGCTTGGTACAGCCCTTGAAGCACTTCGGGTCGAGGTTGGTGAGACCTTCGTTGAGAGTGATGTTTGTAAGTTCGGTACATCCTTCAAAGGCACTGCTGAGAATTTTCTTCATGGTGACGGGAGTGGTGAGGGAAGTCACTTTCGAGCCTTTGAAAGCGTTCTTGGCTATCTCCTGCACGGTGTAGGTGGTGCCTTTGTAAATGATTGTGTCGGGAATCACCACAGGACCGGAAGCCGGACCCTTGGTGACGGTGAGTTTGGTGCCGCTGGAGGAGTAGGTGAAGCCATCCAAAGTGATGGTGGCAGCCCTACCTGCCTGCACGCCAAACAGCATGGCTGCCAACAGCGACGGCAACAGCAGAAATTTTTCGTTTATTTTTGGTTGTTTTTTATGTGTTCAGGAGGTAATTCAAGGAGAAAATTGCAAATTCTGTTGTAACGAAAGGGCATGACAGGGAAGCCGTCATGTAAGGAAAGAAACTGGCAGGGAGCTGTGGAAAAGATTCCGGAAGGATTCCGGACAATTAAAACAGGCGCCTTTCCTAAATTATGCTACACAGGAATGTTGCGTGGGGAGAGCGCAGTCAGCTCCCAACCCCATGGCAAGAGTGAGATTCCATATCTTAGGTTTCTGAACCATGACATGGTATCTGGCGCCCATGAAAGTTACGAAAATCAGCAGCGAGGAATTACGCTTTTGCATTAAAGCGGAAGTGCGCATAATGACCTTTCCGGCCATAAATTCATGATGGCCTGGTAAAGAACAGCAAATATGTAAGGAGGTCAGCTGTCGATTCATTATGCAAACAGATTAGTTTTAGTTAAGGAGATGCAGAATCTCCGGAGGCAAAGATAAGCAAATATTTTTGAATCAGACAACAGGAAGAGTGCTGCTTAACACAAATCAACAGTCTGAGAAGGCATGAGTTCTCCCGGCTACAAACAAAAAAAGCCACGCCGAAGCGCAGCTTTTTAATGTAGAGAGTATATTTATCAGGGATTCGAGGTGGCAGGAATTACTTCCCACTTGTATGGATCCTGGTTCTGTAGTGCGCTGTAGACGTAGCCTGAGGCGGGATTGTAGACCTTGTTGGTGACATGGTCGTAGGGTTTGCCTGAGAACTTGCCGCCTTTCAGGATGATGTTGCCGTCGGTGAGGCTGACATCGTTGTCGCCGCTGACCACGCAGCTTGTGCCGTCGATGGGGAGGCTTGTGCGGACGTTGGGAGAGGAGAACTCGCCGCCTTCTATGATTACCGTGGAGCCTGCGGTGGCGTATACTGCATAGAACGCATCCTTGTCGGAGGCACTTGTGTTATGTGTGGCATAGGTGCCGCTCTTGATGGTGAGGGTGATCTTGTCGTCGGTGCTGAGGCCGCCCTGCACACC
>CAJMDR010000467.1 GCA_905212215.1 uncultured Porphyromonadaceae bacterium | reverse complement strand
GGTTCCGAAGAGGAGGGAGCATACTGAAGTATGTGACCGGCTCCGAGAGGTTTCCGCGGTGACGCAGATGCGCCTTTATGACACACCCTCTTTTTTTACAAGTAATTCAATCTTATTTCACTCCAAAAGCCTTGCGAAAAGGCTCTACGAGATCCAGTTCCTCCCAGGGGAAGAGCCGTACTTCGCACTCAATGAACTTGCTGCGGTCATCAAGGTCGCGGAACCGTTTCGTAACTGTCTGGGGGGTACGCCCCATGTGACCATAGGCGGCTGTCTCCTCGTAGATAGGCTGACGAAGATTAAGACGTTTTTCAATGTCGTAGGGACGCAACGGCGCTACCTCGGTAATGCGGGCTGCTATCTCGGCATCGGAAAGCGGCACCTTTGCTGTGCCGAAGGTGTTCACGGTAACGCTTACCGGCTCAGCCTTGCCAATGGCGTAAGCGGCCTGGACCAATACCTTGCGTGCCACTCCGGCAGCCACGAGGTTCTTGGCTATGTGGCGCAGTGCATACGCGGCGGAACGGTCAACTTTACTGGGATCCTTGCCTGAGAAAGCGCCGCCGCCGTGGGCCCCGCGACCTCCGTAGGTATCCACTATTATCTTGCGCCCTGTAAGGCCTGTATCGCCGTGAGGACCGCCGATAACGAACTTGCCGGTGGGATTCACAAGCAGCTCGTAATCTTTATGAAGCAATGCCTGCACCTCGGGCGAATAACGTGCCATGACGCGGGGAATGAGCACCTCGCGCACATCTTTCTTGATCTGGTCGCACATCTCTTTCTCTGCTGTACGCCGTGCCTCGGGAGTATCTTCCAGAGGAAGAACGAACTCGTCGTGCTGCGTGGAGACAACAATGGTGCGGATGCGTACCGGAGTATCGTTCTCGTCATATTCCACCGTTACCTGGCTCTTGGCATCGGGACGGAGATAGCTCACGTTCTTCCCTTTGCGGTAATATGTCATCTCCTTTCCTTCGCGGCGTATGGCGGCGAGCTCCTTCATCAAGGCATGTGCCAGGTCAAGGGTAAGGGGAAGATAAGAGGGTGTTTCGTCGGTGGCATAGCCGAACATCATTCCCTGGTCGCCTGCGCCTTGCAGCTCAGGGGTGTCGCGGTTCACGCCACGGCTTATGTCGGGGCTTTGTTCATGTATGGCGTTGAAGATTCCCACAGCGTCGCCGTCGAAACGATAGGCACCGCGTGTGTAGCCGATGCGCTTGATGGTGTCGCGCACAGTGTCCTGAATATCTACGTACGCCGATGAGCTGACTTCGCCCGCCACCACTACCTGACCGGTGGTGCAGAGGGTTTCCACGGCAACGTGCGATGAAGCGTCGCGGGCAAGAAATTCGTCCAGAAGGGCGTCAGAAATCTGGTCGGCCACCTTGTCGGGATGGCCTTCCGAAACCGATTCGGATGTGAACAGGTAATGCATATATCTGTCTCTTTTTTAGTTTAGTTGAACATGAGGCAAGGTGTGCTTGCCGGGCAGTGTGGTGGAGACAGACGCCTGCTCCCGCCGGGAACAGTATGTGGAAGAAACCGCATGGCGCCGCGACATGAAAGCCGCTGCTGAAGCGTGTCGGAATGCGATTTTAGCATTGTTTTAAGTGGTTGCAAGCAGCCAAATCCTTCCACATTTTCGGCTACAAAGATAGTACAAGTCCAAAGCAAAAGCAAATTTATTTGCAATTTTGCCGAAAAACAATGTACATAGAATAGAGATGTACCGGCAAACGCAAAGTCACTCTATGTTGTAGGCCTTTCCCCGATCGTATCATATAAATAAAACTCTGGGGCTAAATCACTTTTCGTTCTGTAAACCTTTCAATAGCTCCGT
>CAJMDR010000466.1 GCA_905212215.1 uncultured Porphyromonadaceae bacterium | reverse complement strand
CGCCAATACCGTCTGGGCCGCATTGCTGCGGCAGATATTTCCCAGACAGACGAAGAGAACTCTCGGTATCGTCTCGTTATGCTGTGCCATAGACTGCAAAGTTAGTCAATAAATTCGGAACTGAACAAAAAAGGAGATTTTATTCTCCTCTTTCCATCACTTCTCCGAATCCATTACGGTTTTCTTTATCCCGACAGACAGATTATTCCTTCGGATACATGGAGTCGATTTCGCGGGCATAGCGTTTCGCCACTATGGGACGACGCACCTTCATGGTGTTGGTGACCTCACCGTTCATCACTGAGAAATGATGCGGCAGAAGGTGTATGCGTTTAATCTGCTCGTAAGGAGCGAAACATTGCTGGCTATGCTCTACCTGCTGCATCATGAACTCCTGAACTTTTTCATTCGCAAGCAGTGAGGCGGTATCGGAGAAGGATACGTCATGTTCTTCCGCCCATTTGCGCAGGTTGGGGAAATTGGGCACAATCAACGCGCTGACATATTTCCGGCCCTCCCCTATCACGGCCACCTCATCGATGTATCTGTTCTCCGCCAGGTGGCTTTCCAACGCCTGCGGAGCTATATATTTGCCGTTTGCGGTCTTGAAAAGGTCCTTGATTCGCTCCGTCAGCACCAATGCGCCCGAAGGAGTGAGATATCCGGCATCGCCGGTACGGAAGAAGCCGTCGGCAGTGAAAGCGGCAACATTCGCCTCTGCGTTTCTGTAATAGCCTCGGGTAACGGTGGGACCTTTCACCAGAATCTCGCCTTCCTCTGAGATTTTCACCTCCAGACCGGGCAATGGTATGCCGACGGTGCCGACCTCGTAGCCAACGTCGGGGAAACAGCTTACTGTGGCGGTTGTCTCGCTGAGGCCGTAACCTACCTTTATATCAATGCCTATGGAGAGGAAAAACTCGCATATGCGGTCGCTGAGAGGTGCTCCCGCAGTAGGAAACATGTTTGGGTCGGGTATGCCAATGTTATGCTTGACTACCGAGAAAAAACGGCGGTTCCAGAAACGGTATTCCGCTTCCAACAGTCTGGGTACCTTAAGGCCCAACCTGCGGTAATGGAGGTTACGCCGTTTGCCAACACGCAATGCCCTGCGCACCATGGCGCGTTGCAGCTTGCCCATCGATGAGAGCCGCGACCGTACCTCTACATAGACTTTCTCCCAGAACCTCGGCACACAGCACATCAGATTGGGATGCACCTGGTGAATGGTCTCCTGAATCACGCGCGGATCGTAGTTCACGGCGATGCGTATGCCGCGCGACAAACAGAAATAGCACCATGCCTTCTCCAGGATATGACTCATTGGAAGGAACGACATGCTGAGGTCGCTGTCCGACACCGTCGTCAACACTTTGAAGTGGGCTTCTATGGCGGCATCGTAGTTGGAATGGGTTATCTCTACCCCTTTCGGCTCTCCGGTTGTTCCGGAAGTATAGATGAGTGTAGCGAGATCGGAAGGCACACCGTTCATGGCGCGACGCTCCACCTCATCGCGTATCTGTTGCGGGGCATGGATACCCATGCGGACGAAATCATCCCAAAGAATAGTAACGGTGTCGTCGGGAGCCTTTTCCAGCCCTGTGTTCTTGAACACCACCATACAGATAATCTCCTCGCCGTGCCGTTTCCAGTAATCGTAGGCCAAATGGTATTGCCCGCTGTCGCCGATAAAGATGATACGCGCGTTCCCGTTGCTGACAATGAAGTCGAACTGCTGCTGAGACGAGGCAGCATACAGAGGAATCGCCGCCGCCCTATTCCGGAAAGCCCCGAACTCAGTTATCAGCACCTGAGGAGTGTTGGGAGAACAGACTGCTATCCTGTCG
>CAJMDR010000465.1 GCA_905212215.1 uncultured Porphyromonadaceae bacterium | reverse complement strand
AGAGTGCATCTTTGATGCACTTGGCGTTTAGGGTGACGCATAGTCAAAGTCGGGAGAAATGTCAGGCGTAAGTGCCTGACATTTCTTTTATCTATAAATGCTTCAGCACACTAATTACTGCTCTAATGTAGCCTTTGTCTTCGGCATAGCCAATCTTGTCAAGCCATAAAAGATAATTTCCACCCTTGTAGCGATATTGAACCTTGTCATAATAGGCTTTCACCGATTCCGTCCAATGGTTGAACTCATAGTAGGTCTTTGTACGAGGATTTGTAAGCCCGAATAGGTTGTGTTTGTTTCGGCAAACCGATGACTTTAACCAGCCGGTTTCAAGGATGGCTTGTGCCAACACTATCTTCGGGTATTTTATGCCGTTTTTCTTGATTTCGGCAAGAAGATTGTGAATGGTCAGCTCCGGAAGTTCGTCTTGATAAGCAACCTCTGACGCTCTTTCTGGCATTTCTCCATACTTCTCCCTTGCAGTCCGGTATTCGGATTTATCCACTGTTTCCTGAGACTTACTATCGTCACTTTTTCGGGTAATCAGGCTATTGTAGCCATGATTTTCATCATTCCGTGCTTCCTTGCTGTCCCCGGATTTTTCGTGAATCTCCGGAATGGAAACAACTGTTGAATCTGTCACTTCCTTTGTAACTGCCGATTTTTCAGCAGTTAACGCCGAGTCTTTTGTAATCGTATAAAACTGTGCCGATGCAGGAACCGCCGTCAGCACCATCAAGAATATGATCAGAATAGTGTTGTGCATTTCTTTTTGAGCTTTATCGTGAAGATAATTTTGTGGCGTTCAAGCGGTACGACACCGCAAAATTAACCGACAAACTACATTCAAATGAAATTAGACAACACAAATCAACCCGAGGCACTGCCGTATGAGAAACTGGCATTGCTGGGCATCGACCGGGAGAAAGCCGACAAATTACCGCAGGAGGTAAAGCAGAAGCTCGTTTCCGGCGAATTGACACCGCTCATGCAGGTGTCCATAAATGCCCGAAATGGTGACGTGATCACGTTACCGCTCAAACTCCAGATGATTGAGGGCAAGAACGGAGAGCCGGCCCTTATCGCTTATCCGGTCAAGGCACAGCTTGAAGTGGAACGCAATTCCATCCTCCGTCTGACCGAACAGGAAGCCGAGCGTCTGCGCCGTGGCGATGTGATTCAGAAAGCCATTGATATCAACGGAGAGAAGACTCAGCAGTATCTCCAGCTCGACCCCGAGACCAAGTCTGTCATCCACAAGCGTGTCACCGACATCAAGATGGAGCAAAAGCTCAAGGATATGGAAAAGGTGAACGACATCGAACTCGGAACCCAACAGAAGCAGCAAATACGAGAGGGAAAGCCGGTGGAACTGAACGTAGGCGGCGAAAAGGTATCGGTCGGCATCGACCTGAAAGAACCCCAGGGCTTCAAGGTGATCAACGGCGACATGAAGGAATGGGAACGCCAGCAGAGGCTCCGCTACGACGAGCAGCATCCGGAGTTCATCGGTCTGGTGATGACCGACAAGAACCGCTGGGATTATCAGAAAGTCGTTGACAGGCAGTCCACAGAACGCGCTATCAAGCTCGACCCGACAAATAAAATCGAACGCAGCGCCGGAGGCTTGAAAATGTAATCATGGACAAGCTCTCAGAAGAAGACCTCGGTTTCATAACGGATCTTTTCAGAATCGATGAAAAGGAAGCAAGAAAGGTCATAGTCGGCAAATCCTTCTATAACCCGCTTACCGAAAAGCTTGAAGACAAATCCACTTTTCTCGCCGGTGACTATAAGAGCTTGTTTAAAAACAAATGTGAATGAGAAATGAGCATCAGTCGGATGCTC
>CAJMDR010000464.1 GCA_905212215.1 uncultured Porphyromonadaceae bacterium | reverse complement strand
GAAGTGGGAACGGGTAAAACGCTGATAATGTGCATTGCAGCACACGAGATGAAGCGTCTCGGACTGGCACATAAGCCGATGATTATCGGTCTCAAAGCCAATGTAGCCGAGATTGCCATGACCTATCAGTCCGCTTACCCCAATGCCCGTATCCTGTTCGCCGATGAAAAGAGTTTCAAGGCAGACAACCGCGTCAATTTCTTCAACCAGATAAAGAACAACGATTATGATTGCGTGATAATGTCGCACGACCAGTTCGGCAAAATACCGCAGTCGCCGGAGATGCAGCAGCAAATCCTTCAGGCTGAACTTGACACGGTTGAAGAGAACCTCGAAGTGGTGAAACAGCAGGGGCATGATGTGTCGCGTGGTATGCTCAAAGGTCTTATCAAACGCAAGGAGAACCTTACAGCAAAGATTGCCACTATCCAGTATCAGATGGAGCAGAACAAGGATGCTGTCGTGGATTTCAAGCAGATGGGTATCGACCACATCTTCGTGGACGAATCGCACCAGTTCAAGAACCTGATGTTCAATACCCGACACGACCGAGTGGCGGGATTGGGCAACAGCGAGGGAAGCCAGAGGGCACTCAACCTATTGTATGCCATACGCACCATTCAGGAGCGTACAGGCAAAGACCTCGGAGCAACATTCCTGTCGGGTACTACAATCAGTAACTCGCTTACTGAATTATACTTGTTGTTCAAGTATCTACGTCCGAATGAGCTTGAAAGGCAGGACATCCGGTGCTTCGATGCGTGGGCGGCAATCTTCGCTAAAAAGACCACAGACTTTGAGTTCAATGTGACAAATCACATTGTGCAGAAGGAGCGTTTTCGCTACTTCATCAAGGTGCCGGAACTGGCAGCGTTTTATAATGAAATCACTGATTATAGAACCGCGGAAGATGTCGGTGTTGACCGACCGCACAAGAATGAGATACTTCACAATATCCCTCCGACATCGGCGCAGGAGGCTTTCATCGAGAAACTGATGAAGTTTGCCGAAAGTGGCGATGCCACAATACTCGGCAGGGCACCGTTGTCTCAAACAGAGGAGAAGGCAAAGATGCTTATCGCTACGGACTATGCCCGCAAGATGGCTCTTGATATGCGTATGATTGACCCCAATGCGGAAGATGACCGGAACAACAAAGCCTCGCACTGCGCCCGTATGATAGCAGAGTATTACAGAAAATACGATGCTCAGAAAGGCACGCAGTTTGTTTTCAGTGACCTCGGCACTTACAAGCCCGGAGAATGGAATGTCTATTCCGAAATCAAGCGTAAACTTATTGAGGATTACGGCATACCGGCACACGAAATTCGGTTTATACAGGAGTGTAAAACCGAGAGGTCAAGGAAAGCGGTAATCGAGGCGATGAACAGCGGCGATGTCAGGGTATTGTTCGGTTCCACGACCATGCTCGGCACAGGTGTAAACGCCCAACGCAGAGCAGTTTGCGTCCATGAACTCGAATGCCCGTGGCGTCCAAGCGACTTGGAACAGCGTGAAGGTCGAGCCATACGAGCCGGCAACGAGATTGCCAAATTATATGCCGACAACAAAGTCGATGTAATCATCTACGCTGTTGAGAAGTCGCTGGATTCCTACAAGTTCAATCTTCTCCACTGCAAGGCGACATTTATCGCCCAGTTGAAATCCGGTGCTATGGGAGCCAGAACAATCGACGAGGGTGCAATGGACGAGAAGAACGGCATGAACTTCTCGGAATACATGGCTATACTCAGCGGTAACACCGACCTGTTGGAGAAAGCGAAACTCGAAAAGCGCATAGCGGCATTGGAGAGTGAGCGCAAATCCTTCAACAAGGGCATCAGCGATTCCCGGTTCAGGC
>CAJMDR010000463.1 GCA_905212215.1 uncultured Porphyromonadaceae bacterium | reverse complement strand
CGTTCAAGGCGTCGCGCCTCGGCAAGTTCGCCAGCCGCACGGCGATAGACGGAAAGATGGAGCGTGCAAAAGACAACATCGACATCCGTCCGACCAAGCAATCCGTATCTGAGGCAATGGCGGAATCTTCGGGTAAGGATGATTTCATCGCCAGACTCAAAGAACGGAACATTGACCTTATTCTTCGCTATACCGATACCGGGCGCATATACGGCGCGACATTCATAGACCACAATACAAAAAACGCTCTCAACGGTTCGCGTCTTGGCAAGGAGTTCTCAGCCAACTCTCTTGAAAAGTGGTTTACCGCCGGAGAAAAGCCTACGGTCATACCCGTTGCTCCCGATGTTCAGCAGGGACAGCCACAACCCGATACCCGACAGCCACAACAGGACAACAGCCAATCCCAATCCGGCGACACGCAGTCAGGTACCGCAGACAGTGGACAAAGCACGACAGGCGGCAGCGGTTCGCACACATCGCAAAGACAGCCTTTCAGTCAGCCTCAATCGCAGATACGGCAGGGCAATTCTTCATCTTATGACTATGTTCCGACACTCCCCGGACTTGACCTGTTCCAGACCGGCCCCGGATTCGACCCGCAGGAGGAAGCCTTTTACCGTGAGATGCAGCGGCGCAGGAAAAAGAAACGCCGTGGCCCTAAACTTTAATTTGTCAAACCCAAAACACAAGAATTATTATGTCACAACAGGAAGATGACCTCAGGGCGTTGTCGAAAATCATGGATCTTCTCCGTGGTATCAGCATCGCCGTGATGGTTGCAAACATTTACTGGTTCTGCCAGCCCCTTGTATCGGGATGGGAGTTTCACCCGCAGACCATGAAGGTTCTTCGCGGACTTGACGAGGCAGGGAGCCTGTTCCATAATCCGTGGAACGCCAAATGGTGGACACTGCTATTATTGGCTTTATCTTGTTTCGGCACAAAAGGTGTCAAGAACGAGAAAATAAAGTGGGGCCAGATATGGCTCATAATCTCCATTGGCGCCGTGCTGTTTTTCCTCGATTGGTGGATGGTGTCTCTCGGTTGGTACTACACCTATATATTCACCACCATATCGGGATATGTGTGTCTGCTACTCGGCGGAGTGTGGATGAGCCGGCTTTTGAAGAACAATATGATGGACGACCGTTTCAACGAGGAAAACGAATCGTTCATGCAGGAGACCAAGCTGATGGAGAACGAATATTCGGTAAACCTCCCCACACGCTTTTACTATAAAAAGCGGTGGAACAAGGGATGGATAAATGTAGTCAACCCGTTCAGAGCCTCGATTGTCCTCGGCACTCCCGGTTCCGGCAAGTCATTCGCTGTCGTCAACAATTTCATCAAACAGCAGATAGAAAAGGGCTTCGGGCTTTATGTGTATGACTACAAATTCCCTGATTTGTCGCTGATTGCGTATAACCATATGCTCAACCATGCCGACAGTTACGGCAAGAATCCACCGACATTCTGCGTCATAAATTTCGATGATCCGGAACACTCACACAGGTGTAACCCGATTCACCCGGATTTCATGTCGGATATTGCCGACGCATACGAATCGGCATACACAATAATGATGAACCTGAACCGCACATGGATACAGAAACAGGGTGATTTCTTCGTGGAATCCCCGATAGTGCTGTTCGCCGCAATCATCTGGTATCTCAAAATATACGAGAACGGCAAATACTGCACCTTTCCCCATGCCATTGAGTTTCTTTGCCGCCGGTATGAGGATATATTTCCTATCCTCACTTCCTATACTGAGCTGGAAAATTACCTTTCCCCGTTTATCGACGCTTGGCAGGGAGGTGCAGCCGAACAGTTGGCCGGTCAGATAGCGTCGGCGAAGA
>CAJMDR010000462.1 GCA_905212215.1 uncultured Porphyromonadaceae bacterium | reverse complement strand
TGCTGAGGTCGTAGCCTCGCTCGGCGGCATATTCCCCGATTTTGTCGCGCCAACGCTCCAGTACCTGACGGTGAGGCGTGTAGTTCACGAACTCGTCGTGCAGAGGAGCATAGTAGTTGGCGATTTTGTCAAGGTTCTTGATTATGTAGTTGATGTAGGCGTATAGCGAGATTATCTGGTCCTCGCTCATGGAGCCTTCCAGCGGGTCGGTGAAACGGCCGGCCCTTACCCAGGGCAAAGAGTCCTGCCCTGTGTCGATGCTGTAGCCCGACGAGGTGAAGAGCAGCGTTTCGGGCGAGGTGGCGCCCACCACGCCGTTGCGGTACTTCACCACGTTGATGAAGGGAGGAGTGGCGTCGGTAACGTCGCGCCCTACGGGCATCCAGCGTCTGCGGCGTTCCAGCAGCATGTTGCCGAAGGCTCCCTTAGGCTCGTAGATGTTGGCGGTGTCGGCAATATCCTTGCCATCGCTGTAACTTAGGTCTATGCGCCGTGCCTCGAAGTTGGCGTAGTCAAGTGCCAGAGCCGCTATGAAGCCTTTCCACTCGTTCAGCAGCTCTATATAATATGTATTGAGGTTCTTTACCTGCGTGCGGGCAGCATCCTCGTGACCGTTCTTGATGGCGTTGTGGAAGAGGTCCACGCGCGCGAAGGCCGTGGGAATACCGCTCACCAGGGCCCCTATGTTCGTGCCCTCGCTGAGCGGCGGCGTGAGGATGTCGCCGATGAAGACGCCCGTATTCGTCAGCGGGGTCCATTGGTTGGTGCTTCCGTTCGGAACCGACTTCGGTTCCACGTCTATTGTAAGTACTTTGTTTGCCATGGATAAAGTCGGTTATTGGAAGTTCTGGAGTTCGCTGAGGGTGTTGTAGATGCGGGCCAGGAACTGCTCTTTTTCCGTCTCCCCTTGTCCCTCGCCGGAATATTGCCGTTTCAGCACCTCTATGAACTTGGAATAGGTCTTGTCGGCGTTCGGCGACTTGTTGAATACGCCCGACCAGACGCTCCACTGATGCAGCTCATCGTTGAGCACATAGCCCGGATCTATGTCCGTCAGCGCGTTGAGGTCGGTGGTGAATGCTTCGGGAGTGAAGATGAACGAGCCGTTCTTCACCGAACTGTTTATCTGATACAGCCAGCCGGGGATGAGGCTGTTGGCGCCCACGGAATAGGCGAAGGCGCGCAGATAATCCTCCATCTCCTTGGCCTGCTCGGCGGTGAGGTTGTCGAAGTCGTAAATCTTGCGGTTGGCGCGGAGGTCGTCGAGGAAGCCCTGCATGCCGCCGTCGTAGCGGTAGCGCGACAGGATGATGTGCACGAAGCTGAGCAACGCGCCGAGTTTGTTCTCGAAGCGCTCGCCCGCCTCGGCGCCCACAAAGCTCGCTCCCGTAAGGCGCAGCGGTCCGTTGGCGGTGCCGTCCTGTGTGTCGACGCTGCGGAACACATATTCCGCCTCCTTCTGCGTAAAGGAGAGAGCGTTGAAGAAGTCGTAGGCTGCCGCGGCACACATCAGCTCCGCAACATGGCAGGCATTGGTCTGCTCCTTGCCCCCCGTAAGCACCTCGCCCTGGGTGGAATAGTCGGCCTTGAGGCTTGTGGGCCACCCTATGTGGTAGAGGCGCTTGTAGTTGTTCTTTACAGTAGTGTCGCCGTTGTAGAAGCTCAGCGCCGCCTGGGAGTTCAGGGCGAAGTTCTTCGAGTCCGCTATCAGCTTCTGGCTCTGGCGCTGTGCCTTGGTGGGCGAGTTGAAGTCGAAATAGTCCGTGAGCAGGGTGGAGCCGAACTCCACCTTGTCAAGGTCTATCTTGGTGGTTCCGGAAGTGAAGATGCTCAGCGCATCGCGCAACGCCCGCGGAATGACGGGGATGGAGGAGGCTCCCGTACCGCC
>CAJMDR010000461.1 GCA_905212215.1 uncultured Porphyromonadaceae bacterium | reverse complement strand
TACACACTCCTATACGGGTTTTATCCTCTATCTTGTCTATAATGTATGCAAGATGCTCGAACTCGTTTCCCAGATTAGAGCCCTGACCTGCTGTATTTTCAAGCACAGCTGCCACTCCTTCTGTTTTTTCGAGGGCTATATTGATGCTTTCTGCAATGAGGTCAAGACATTTGTCCGGATTGTCGAACATATTCAGATGACTTCCTGGATGGAAATTCAGCATGGTAAGACCTAAAGCAGAACAACGTTTCAGTTCGTTTGTGAAAGAGGTTCTTGATTTCTCCAGTTTGTCAGCATCCGGGCTGCCGAGATTGATCAGGAAGTTACCGTGCGGTAGAATCAGATTGGGAGTATAGCCATATTCCTCGCAACGGCTTTTGAAAAGTTCCACTACCTCTCCTTTGGGTGTGGGAGAATTCCACCGCGAGGACCATCCGGTAAAAAGAGCAAAGGAGCGAGCACCTATTTCATGTGCCCGCAATGGTGCATTTGCTACTCCGCCTTCTGTGCTGACATGTGCGCCTACGTATTTCATTTCGGCTTGCTCATAAGTTTAACTCTGCAAATTTAACAATTAATTTTGGAATTATCTTTAGTGGACGCATTATTTTTTATTAATTTTGTAATATGGATTTTAGACTTATATCCAAAACCCTCGCAGGCAAGCTGGCCTCATTAAAGCTAAAGAAGCATCGCGACAAAGCCAATGTCTTTGTCGCGGAAGGCACAAAATGTGTCCACGACACTTTTGCATATTTCGATCTTGAATATCTTGTAGCCACAGATAAATGGCTGAATAATAATAACTTCAACGGAACTCAGAATAATGTTTTTTCCGCTTCAGAGGAACTGTTGAGAAAGATTTCATCCTTATCTACACCGCCTGAAGTAATAGCTTTCTATCACCGACCGAAACTTGTCCTTGATGAGGAAAGACTGAAAAAAGATATAACCCTTCTTCTTGACGGCGTACAAGATCCGGGAAATTTAGGAACAATAATAAGAATAGCCGATTGGTTCGGCGTACGACAGATTATAGCATCGCCCCAAAGTGCCGACATCTACAACCCCAAAACAGTCCAGGCAACTATGGGAAGCATAAGCAGGGTAAACGTGTTTTATCGGCATCTCCCGGAATTTGTAAACCATTACCATGACATTCCAATAGTTGGTCTGTTGCTTGACGGCAACAATATCTATGACGCCAAACTCTCAGTTCCGGCATTTGTCGTTATGGGCAATGAGGGCAATGGTATTACCGATGAGTTACGCAAATTTGTTACTGAAAAGCTGCTTATTCCTTCGTATCCTCCCGGCGAGCCAACAGGTGAATCTTTAAACGTTGCCATAGCCACAGCCATAACCCTCTCAGAGTTCCGCAGAAGGCAATAACAATCTTTACAGAGCGTTATTAATAATGTGAAAATAAAGTTTTACATACTTCTTATTGCCATTCTTTCGGGAGTACTTATGAAAGGTGCCCCACAGGTTACTTTTTCCGGTTTCGGCTCTAAAGTAATAGATATTACTCCTGACAAAAACACAGGTCTTGACCATATCTATGTGGCACGCTCAGTGCAAGGACTTAAGATTTCCGCCCCGGCGGTAAATGGCAAGCCACTTGTGTCATGGCAGATCTATGACAATAGAGGTGGCGGTTTCGCAGTTGATGTTGAAGGATTGCGTGCTGAAGGCGATAATACTGTTCTTGAAAATCCCAAGGGAGATGCCGGGTACATCCTGACCTGGGAGGATGCAAAGCTCTATTTCTGGCTTACCGACTACACTGTGCATCAATTGCAGATGGAAAGCCTTGACATCTCGCCGGAAGCTGATTGCGGCATGACGACCCTGACACTTACCGGAACCGGTAATGAAATACATTATTATTCAATC
>CAJMDR010000460.1 GCA_905212215.1 uncultured Porphyromonadaceae bacterium | reverse complement strand
TGGAGGAGCAGGGATTTATTATTTTTCTAAGGGGGTGGAGGTGATTGAGGGCGCAGAGGGCGCAAAAGGCTTCTCACTTCCCCTTTCAATTTTGCATTCTTAATTTTCAATTCCCAATTCCCAATTCTTCTTTTTCCTACTCCTGCGGGAGGTCGAGCTGGTTGCGAACCAGGGTGAGGTAATAGCCCCCTTTCGCCACCAATTCGGCATGGGTACCCTGTTCCACCACCTTTCCGTGCCGGAGCACTATTATGTTGTCGGCGTCCTTTACTGTCGAAAGTCGGTGCGCTATCACCAACCGTGTGCATCCATTGAAGCCGCGGGCGAAATTCTCCGTCACACGGCGTTCCGTCTCGGCGTCGAGCGAAGAGGTGGCCTCGTCGAGGAAGATATACAGAGGCCGCTTGTAGGCTACTCTGGCAAGCATCATGCGCTGCCTTTCGCCGCCACTCAGACCGTTTCCTTCCGCTCCTGTCATGCTGCTGATTCCCAACGGCCTGCCGGTCACATATTCCTCCAGACAGGCCGTTTTCAGCGCTTCAGCCATTCTCAGCACCGAGAGCTATGTTATGTTCCAGCGTGTCGGAGAACACGAAATTGTCCTGCATCACCACCCCGCAGTTTCGGCGTAGTGACTCCGCGCTGTATTCTTCCAACGGTCTGCCCCCAAGCAGAATCTCTCCTCCCAACGGGGAGTAGAACTTCAGCAGAAGCTTCATAAGCGTAGTCTTTCCCGAACCGCTCTCGCCCACGACAGCCGTCACCTTTCCGGCGGGGATATGCAGGCTCACATCCTCCAATGCCATCTTCTCCAGCTCGCCGCCATAGCCGAACCATACGTTCCTCAGCTCGAAATCCAGCGGAGCATCGGCCGGTACCTCCCTCAGCCCCTCGCTGTCCTCCTCCTCCGACTGTTGTACCTCGTCGCTGCGTTCCAGACTGATGCGGGCATCCTGCACAAGGCGCATGAAGGCCACAAGCTGTCCCAAAGGACCGCTCACCATGCCTATTATCACCGACACACTCATCATCATGCCCAGCGTCATGCCCCCTTCTATCACCTGGAGCGCTATCCAGCACAGGATGCACAGGTTGCGGGTCTGGCTGATGGCCCCGAACCCTATGTTCTGCCAGTTGTCGAGCCGCAGAATGCGCCGTGCCATGTCATATTGCTTCTGCTGCAGCTCGCGCCATTGCGCCACCTTGTAGTCGCCTAAGGAGTTCACCTTTATGTCCACCACGCCCGAAGTGATCTCGAACAACTGGTTCTGCGCCTTGGCGCTGAGCTGGAACCGCTCGTAGTCAAGAGCCTTCCGCTTGCGCAGGAACCACGCCGACCATCCTATGGCCGCTGCCGTGAACACTAAGTAAGCCACCAGTACCACCCAGTTGTAAAGACCCGTAATGACAAGATAGAACGGCACCGATACCAGTGCGAAGAGCGTCTGCAGCGAGTCTGCCGTCAGGAAGTTCTGCAGCCTGCCGTGGTCCGCGATGCGCTGCTGGTAGTCGCCCGGACTCTTGGTGTCGAAGAACTTCATGGGCAGCTTCAGCAGCTTCTGCAGATAGCCTGTGAGGATGGTTATGGAGATATGTGTGCTGAGGTACAGCGAGATCCTGCTTCCCAGAAACTGCATGGCGAACGAGCCTGCCACCAACAGAAGCTGTGCCGCTAAAATCGCCACCACTATGCCGGGGTCATGCCCCTGGATTCCCCTGTCCACCATTGCCTGCGTCAGGAAGGGGAGCACGAACGAGAGCATGATGCCTCCCAACATCACCAGCCCGCTGCGCAGAAGCACTTTGCGGTACGGCCACACATTGCGCCGTGCGAAGTCCACGAAACTGTGCCTCTCCACTTCCGGTTGCTGACTGTCGAACTCCTCGTCGGGCTCTGC
>CAJMDR010000459.1 GCA_905212215.1 uncultured Porphyromonadaceae bacterium | reverse complement strand
ATGGATGAAATAACCCGTAACGTAACCCTCACCGAGTCTGATGCCTGCCGCATCATATTCGCACTGCATCGCCTCTCGGCACATGTGCGTCACAGCAGCGCCCCGCAGACGAGTAAAGACAGAAGCATTGCACAGAACAACGCAATCATCTACTACATCCGCAACACTTTCCAGATAGAATTATAAACCCTCAGCAACATCAATCATGACTACAGACTTCGACAAAAAGCTCTTTGAGAAAGCAACCCAATTCCGTGTCTGGGACTACGCAGACATAAGAGTCCTTGCCAGGATAGCCGATACCTCCGAAGGATGCGACGACCTCGTCCGCCTCTCAGACCAATACTACGACCTCGCCCACGAAACCCTATAACACCGCCTCCCGACAATGAAAAAGACCATCTCCATAATCCGCATCGCCACCCTGCTGGCAATATGCGCCGCCGCACTCGTCTTCATCTTCTGTGAAGAGCAAGACGAAGACTTCGCGGCATGCCTCCTCCACTTCTGCCTGAACAAGACCTTTGGCGTCATCGCCTTCATTCTCGTCTGCTTGCTCTACTCCCGGTGGGACAAGTCAGACCCCTGGATAAAAGCCTACGACCAGATGTGCGACGATACCACCGACAACCCCAATCCCCTCAGCCTCTGATGCAACCCTCAGTCAACATACAGTTCTCCGACAGAGTCGTCAGCTACGAGACATTCCTCTCCGACCTCACGGCACGGCTTGCAGAGGCCGTAAGGAGCGACGCCAACGACCCGGAATATGTCTCACAGCGAAAAGCCTATGAAATCTTTGGCCGAAAGAACGTAGACCGGTGGAGGCGCACCGGAAAAGTCCGGCCATCCAAACGACCCGGCAAAGTCGAATACCGCATGGCTGACCTCCGCCTTCTCCAGAGAACAGAACAGGATTACCTCAACCAATAAATCAGACAACAATGGATTACGCAATATACAAGACCAATGACGGTAAGAACCCTCGCGTTATTCACCGCTTCACACAGGAGGCCTGTAATCACCGGGCGAAACGCGCCGCAGTTCTGAAGCTGCATGAAATGTGGCTGCGCATTATCAGCCGGCCCGACTATTTCAAAAATTACAATGGGGACAACTATGAGTTTTCCTACGACTATCCCACAAGCACAAATACATTAGAGCGCATACGCTTCTACATAGCGAAGCTCTGACGGTTCAGCCTCTCGGTGTGTCGGTCGCACTACAGATTTTGGTTCTGTCGGAGGGGGTTCGAGTCCCTCAGAGGCTACAATGTAGCGGTAGTTGCTACATGATTGATAACCCGGAGGCTGTGCCAACAGCCAAGTTGAACGCCGGTAACGGTGCAGCCTCCATTTTTCAGTCATAGCAATCCGCATAAGTTTAACATCTTAACTCCATCAATCATGGGCAACCTCCAAATGACGGTTGAGGAAATCAACCAACTAAAGCCGCTCGAAATTGTCGAGCATCCCGTAGTGCGTGAACGATTCACGCAAATCTACGAAACCCTCTGGGGCAACGGCGAAGCCGCCTATCAGCGTGAGAGCATCTACTTCAACAAGGCTCTCCGCGACAATGACAAGGGAAAAGTTCAACGCGCAACACCGTTCAGCACCTTCACGGCAGTCATCGACCTTGCCGTGTGCGGCCTCTCACTTGAACCGGGCACCCGCGCACTCGCATACCTCATGGGGCGCAACGTGAATGTCGGCACCAAAGAAAAGGCTCAATGGGAGGGTCGTTGCGTCCTTACCGTGTCGGCCTACGGCGAACTTGTGATGCGTACCCGCGCCGGCCAGATACGCCACGCTGACAATCCTGTCCTCGTGTACGACAATGACGAGTTTTCATTCAAGGACGTGGACGGACGCAAATCAGTATCCTATACCTGCAACCTCCCTCACA
>CAJMDR010000458.1 GCA_905212215.1 uncultured Porphyromonadaceae bacterium | reverse complement strand
CTCGGCAACGCCGCCGGCTATTCCCGCTCCGAGAACGCCAAGAGCATATGCGGTTCCTTAGGATATGCCCTCCCCGACGCACAGTATGCCGACAAGGTGGTCATCCTCACCGACGACCTCGTACCGTATCCCAACGTACCCAATGCAATCTCCGAACGCCAGGTGGACTACGTGGTAGAGGTGGATAGCGTAGGCGACAGCTCCAAGATAGCTTCCGGCGCAATCCGCGACACCAAGAACCCCCGCGACATCCTTCTCGCTCAGCAGGCTGCCAAGGTAATCATCAACAGCGGCTATTTCAACGACGGCTTCTCCATCCAGACCGGTTCCGGCGGTGCTTCGCTCGCAGCAGTGAAATATATCCGTCAGGAAATGATCGACCGCGGCATCAAGGCCCGCTATGCCCTCGGAGGCATCACCGCTCACATGGTGCGCATGCATGAGGAAGGACTCATCGACCGCCTTATCGATGTGCAGAGCTTCGACAAGGTGGCTGCCGAAAGCCTCCGCGACGATATGTTCCACAAAGAGGTGTCGGCAAATGAATATGCTGCCGCTGACGAACCCGGCTCCGCAACGCATTATCTCGACATCGTCATCCTCAGCGCCCTCGAAGCTGACGTCAACTTCAACGTAAACGTGCTGGTAGGCAGCGACGGCGTTATCCGTGGTGCAATAGGCGGCCACCCCGACACGGCAGCCGACTCCGCTCTCAGCATCATCGTCTGCCCGCTGCTGCGCGGCCGCATCCCCTGTATAGTGGACGAGGTAACAACTCTTATCACTCCCGGAAAGAGCGTGGACGTTATCGTTACCGAATACGGCGTGGCTGTAAATCCCAACCGCCCCGAACTGGCAGAGCGTCTGCGCAAGGCCGGAATCAAGGTTGTGGATATCACCACACTGCGCGACAAGGCAAAATCCATCATCGGTCAGCCCGACAAACTTCCCTTCGGCGAAAAGACCGTAGGCGTGGTAATGAACCGCGACGGCTCCGTGATGGACGTGATCAAGAGCATAGGCAATCTGGCAGAATGATAATTTAAGGGATGGCAGGGGAGTGGCAAAACGCCATCTCCTGCCCTCCTTACCTGAAAATACCATCATCATGACTTTGGAGCAGCTATTGCAGTCGCGCGACAGAAGAGCGGCCATGCAGAGGTTGTTGCTGGAGAAATACAGCGGTCACACCCCCGTTGTCCTGACCGTGGTGATGCCCGGAGCCGAGAAGCAGACAAAGGCCGCCGCCATAGTGGCGGAAGCGGCTGTGGAAGCGCTTGACAAGGCTTTCGGCAACAAGATAAGCTCCCGGCTGTTGCGGGACCTCACAACCGGATTCGAGGCTTATCTCACCGTTGACATGCCTGCAGAGCAGGCTAAGAAAACTACAGTTGAAATAGAAGAAAACCATCCCTTGGGGAGGCTCATGGATATTGACGTCATAGGTCCCGACGCCATGCCGGTAAGCCGTCGGATACAGCGCAGATGTCTGATCTGCAACCGTCCCGCAAGAGAATGTATGCGTGCGCGGACTCATTCAACGCAGGAACTCCTGAGTTGCATCGACCGCCTTTGCGATGAGTACTTACAGCACCCTTGAGGTAAACCGCATCCCGCTCTACATCCCGCGTCGAAAGACCGAATGGGAGTCGTTTCTGAAGGCTCACGACCTGAAGCCCTCGGAAGCTAAAGCCGTTGCCGGGCTCTATGACCCCGATGGCAAGCTGAGGGGATGCGCCTCGTTGTGTGTCTGTGGACTCGGACTCTCCATACAGTGTGTGGCGATGGATGAGTCGGCGGGTGAACATGGCCAGGTAGGCAGGCTGATTGACTTCCTGCGTAACATCGCGCTGGAGGAATCGGAGTCAGGGATAATGCCCGACCTTTTCCTCTTTACCAAACCGGAAT
>CAJMDR010000457.1 GCA_905212215.1 uncultured Porphyromonadaceae bacterium | reverse complement strand
CTGCCGTAAAGTGAATAAATGCTTGCCGTCAAGCCTGATTGGGATGTCAGAGGTGAATAAGCCAACGTAATGAAGAAGTCAAGCAGAATGCCTCCAAGTCCCAATAATGTGCATAATAACGCGAAGAGGAGACTCACCGCCAGATAGACGGAATATCGCTTTGGTCTTTGCGACTGATTGCGTCTAACGTCAGCACCCATCCGCACAACTTTTTCATAAAATCCAGGACTGATATTGAATCCAAGCTGTAAAGTACGTTCAAAGTCATCATCCTTAAGAGCCCGTTTAGCTTTCAATAACAAAGACATCTGCATGATAGTCCCGACAGTGATCATGCCAAAGATGATAAGCGGAACCAAGTCATAGGTTCTGTGCTCCATTACCTGATATATTAGTAATGCAGACATACCGGCCATATACAGAAAAGTAATTGCCGTCAACACTATTCTTGTAATCAACTTACGACTTAGCCTGTCCCTTTGGCCATGCGCCACTATTTCGCATATACCATAGGCAGCCGTGAAGCGGTCATAAGCTATTATTGATGCCATGTTCTTGTTTATGACATAGCTAAGACCCCATATCGCTATCAATGCTACGAAGAAAGAGTAATCAGAAGATACCCCTAAGAAGTCGAGTATCGGATAAATAATTATCCAGAGAACGAAATAAAAGCTTGTCTTCATAGTGATTATGAAATTGCGGACCAATCCACGCTCTTTCCGAACCGAAACTTAAGCTCGGAATTGAGAATCTGGAGATCGGTCCTTTGTTTATAGTAATTCTGGTCCGAATCCGGCGCCGTAGCAGTTTCTTTATTCGACAGTACAGGATATGCGTCAAGAATCTCCGAGGCGCATCTACGGGCAACAGTTAATATATCGGCATCAGCAGCAAGACTTGCTACTTTCAGATTATACGGCATTCCGCTCTGAATTGTTCCCTCTATGTCACCGGGACCACGAAGCTTCATGTCCGCCTCAGCTATTTCAAAGCCATCGGTAGTGCTTGTCATGATTTCCAGTCTCCTCCGGGTATCGGCGCCTATTTTCTCTTTAGACACTAAGGCGCAATAACTCATGTCGGCACCACGGCCTACTCTCCCCCTAAGCTGATGTAGTTGGGAAAGACCAAACCGCTCAGCATTCTCTATCACCATTACGGTGGCGTTCGGAACGTTCACTCCGACCTCAATAACTGTCGTGGCGACAAGAATTGCGGCCTCTCCCGAAGCAAAGAGGTTCATCTGATAATCTTTCTCTGCCGGCTTCATCTGGCCGTGAACATATGCTATTCGGTATTGTTGTCCGAAAATTTCATGAACAGCACGGAAACCCTCCTCTAAACTCCTCAGATTGATCTTCTCGTTTTCCTTTATGAGTGGATAAACTATATAAGCCTGTCTTCCCTGTCTGAGCTGCGATGCCACGAGCTTCCACACGCCATTCTTGTCTTCCTGGGTGAACAAAGCTGTCCCCACAGGTTTTCTTCCAGGTGGCAGCTGGTCTATCACAGACACGTCAAGGTCACCGTAAAGCGTCATGGCCAATGTTCGGGGTATCGGCGTAGCGGTCATTACAAGCATGTGGGGTGCAAGGCTGTTCTTCTGCCACATCCTGGCACGCTGGGCGACTCCGAAGCGATGCTGCTCGTCTATTATCGCCAGGCCGAGGTTTGCGAACTGCACTTTGTCTTCAATAAGCGCGTGAGTGCCTACGATGATATTCAGCGAGCCGTCGAGCAAGGCCTGATGGAGATAACGCCGCTGGCTCTGCGGTGTGGAGCCTGTCAGCAACGCTATGTTTATGCCAAGATCACGACACCAGGGATGCAAAGACTCGTAATGTTGCGTGGCAAGAATCTCGGTAGGGGCCATTATGGCAGCCTGCGCGTTGTTGTCTACAGCCAGCAAGGCCGC
>CAJMDR010000456.1 GCA_905212215.1 uncultured Porphyromonadaceae bacterium | reverse complement strand
TTGGGAGCCCAGAACTATGGTCTCTGTGTGTGGTTTGTATTCATCCATCTGCTCATCCATAAAGGAACCCACAAGGGGTTCATGCGCGTAAGGCGCTTGTTTACCGGAGGTTTCACTCGCTACGCTCGTTCAACCCCCGGCTAAACAGAAAGCAACCCTTACGGGTTGTGACTCCGTTACTCCATCTCTCGCTCATAACTCCAACCTCTGCGCCCTCAAACACCTCCGCCGCTTAGAAAAATAAAAACCTCTGTTCCTCTTGTTGCTCTGCGTGCGGCCAAAAAAGTGCATCTGTGCGGCCAAAAAAATACTCTTTACGCGGTCCAAGAATACTCGCTGCGCGAGTCCACAGGAATTAACCTGGGTTAATTTTTGCGGGGGATAATAGTAATTTTTACGGAGAAGATGAAAAGTGAATTTGGTGAAGCCGGGAATTATTGTTATATTTGCCGCGTGGACCTTAAACAGAGGTTAAATAAGACCAAAGTAGACGGTTTGCACATATTAATTTAAGTGTTTGCCCGGATTATCACTCTCCAAGCTTGATACTATGCCGCTGCCCCTTTCAAAAGATTTTAAAAGAGTATGGCGACAGCGGATTGTAAGGGGGATATATGGCCGGGTTGAACCTCCTTATTTATTGTGAACGAAAGATAATGCCTGATTGGGATCCTGAAGGTAAACCATGACATCGTAATGACTTACCGTTGCATTTTGTAAGCCGAGAGCGGTTTGCGATAAGCTTATACAGTCAGTTATTGAAGTGTTAAAACCTATATATTAACCTAAAAATAAATTGAACTCCCCATTCCCTTTAATTCCCCATTCTGCATTGTCGAGACAAGTACATGGCGGCTAATGAGGTTCTGTCGTCATTTCCACAGTCTTTAAACCACCTTTATTTAGCAGGACCTCCCTTATTAACCTAATTCACCTGAAAGATGAGAAAGATTTTCCTGATTCGTCTGGCGGTGGCGCTCCTTTTAGGATGTGGAGCCTGGGGTGTGCTGGCACAGATAGAGAAAGCCACTCTTCCCGCTCCGGAAGGAATGAAAAATGTGCTGATGCAGAAAGCCGAATTCACCGGCAGCAAGCCTAACCAGTATGCGCTCCACGCTCCTGTTGTTGAAAGTGAAAGTCTCTGCACTCTCCTTGCCTCGGTGCGTGAAATAGGAGTCGGAATAATTCCCCCAAAGGTTCCATGTCGACTTCTTTACTACGAGGCGAGAAAACAGAAACATACCATTGTAATTGTCTTTTTCCCAGGGCAGATAATTGACTGTCTCGTAGAGCTTGGTGTAGCCGCCGTAGGCATACTGTTTCATTATGAAATTCACCACCACAGGCTGTTGCTGGAACTGTGGGTCAGATGGGTTTACAAGGTATTCCACCCTCAGGACATCTGTCATCCTCATGCCTTGCAAGTCCTGACTCTGCGCCATTCTGCCGTCAATGAAAATCGCCACGTTCTTCCCCGTAAGGTCAGTTACAGCGCCATAGGGCATATCCACGTTGATTTCCGGTATCTGCATTCGGGACAGCAGCATTATGGCGTTTGTTGATGCATTCTTCTGTTTCTTAGATGGGAAGTATGTCGATTTTGCAGCGCTTGTGGTCTGCGCAGATGCCTCAACCGTCACAGCGTCAAGCTCACGGACCTTGGTGGTGTCGGTAGGTTCCTGGGCCGACATCGCCATGGATACCGACAAAATGATTAACGAGACTGCATGTCTGATGCTTGAACTCTTCATGGGAATGATGTTTTAAGGGTGGATGAATAGGCTGCCTCATGCGGTGGTCAGGAGGCTTTTATATCATGACGCAAAATTAATAAAATAATTTCACATTTCAAAATCTTTTTTTGCATAATTTGAAATCTCATACTGTTCATATCCATATTCCTTGAGAATCTGTGCTGTC
>CAJMDR010000455.1 GCA_905212215.1 uncultured Porphyromonadaceae bacterium | reverse complement strand
ACTATAATATATAAGGTATCTCATTCTTCCAAGTTACATCGTGTTCAACGGAACACAGCAAGGTGTCCGAAGAGTAACTCTTCGGATTTCGGGTAACTCGCCGTTCCCACGAAATAACCTTGCCCGTGTGGGACAAGGTAACACTCCAAAGTCGTGTTACCCGGAAGATGCCTGCGGCGCATGAGAAGACAATCGCGTTGCGATAACACTCTCACAAAATCCCCAGAAAATGAAAGAATCATTAAAATCAGGGCGTCATCTGACGTCCTCCCCGTGTACGCATTGCGTCATGGTCCGGTTCGATGACATCGAATGGGACAATCTTTTACGAATGATGGAGAAGGCTGATGAAACATTCAAGGCAGTTTTCATCAAAAAATTTCTGTTCGGCAAGCCATTCAAGGTGCTTGTAACGGACAAATCACTGGCTGTTTACTGCGCCAAGCTCTCGGAGTTTTTCGCCCAGTTCCGCACATTGGGCGTAAACTACAACCTTATCGTGAAAGAGCTTCGCACGGAGTTCAGCGAAAAGAAAGCGATGCAGTATCTCTACAAACTTGAAAAAGCCACCATAGAGATGGCTAAAATCTTGGCTGAGGTCAAGGCTCTCACCGTCAAGTTTGATGAGGTATGGTCGCAAAAATCTCTATAGGCAGCAGTCTATACGGAGCACTTGCCTACAATGGAGAGAAAATGAATGAGAAACACGGACGTGTGTTGGGTGCCAATAAGATTGTATTGCCGGCAGACGGCAATATAAATATTGGAGCGATGGCGGAAAATTTCAAGGCTTTTATGCCCAAAATGGGTAAGACCAAGAAGCCGGTTCTCCATATCTCACTCAATCCGCATCCCGATGACAGGCTCACGGATCAGGATTTTGAAATCCTTGCCCGCGAGTATCTCGACAAACTCGGTTTCGGCGAACAGCCATACATTATTTATAAGCACGAGGACATCGACCGACACCATATCCATATAGTTACGGTAAACGTCAACGAGCAGGGCAAACGTCTCGACCAGTCTTTTCTGTTCCGCAGGAGCAAGATGATTACCAATGAACTTGAAGAGAAATACGGACTCCACAAGGCACAGCGAGAAAAAGTATTACCCGATACTCCCATTACAAAGATTGACCCCAACGGCGACATCAAGCGTCAGGTTCAGAATACTGTCAAACTGGTTGGTATGCGCTGGCAGTTCCAGAGCATAGGCGAATATAACGCCATACTCGGACTGTATAATGTCAAATGCGAATTGACCGACGGCAAAGTCAATGGCCGTGAATATCACGGTCTGGTCTATTTCGCAACAGATGACAACGGCAATACCATAGCCACACCTCTCAAAGCTTCTCGCCTTGGCAAGTTTGCAAGCAGAACAGCCATCGAGAATAAATTTGAGCGCGACAAGGATAAAATCAACATCAAGCCGACGAAGCGACTGGTAACGGACGCAATGGCGACATCTACCGGAAAGGACGAATTCATTGCAAAACTCAAAGAGAAAGGCATCGACCTTGTTCTACGGTATAACGATGACGGCAGATTGTATGGAGCAACATACGTTGACCATAACAATCATGTTTCGCTCAACGGTTCCCGTCTTGGGAGAGAGTTTTCTGCCAATGCTCTTCATCTCTGGTTCGACGACCCGTCGGCAAAACCTCAGGTTCAGCAACAGTCGAGGCAATCACAGGGTCAGCAGTCGCATGGCCGGCAGTCTCCACCTTCCAGTGGTAGTCAGCAGACATACGGACAGAATCAACCAAATCAGCCTCAGCAACAACCACGGCAGAAACCATTCCATTCCGACGATTTTGATTACTCGCCCGGACTGCCCGGATTGGAACTGTTCCAGACAGGGCCGGACTTCGACCCTGCGGAAGAAGCCTTCGCCCGTCGTGCGCGTAAGAAGAAAAAGAAGAA
>CAJMDR010000454.1 GCA_905212215.1 uncultured Porphyromonadaceae bacterium | reverse complement strand
GGGTAAGGGCACACCACCCCGAAGTCAAGCTGCTGGAGTTTCCGGAGAACTACGGCTTCTCCGGCGGTTACAACCGGGCGCTGAAAGAAACGGAATACCCGTATACCGTACTGCTGAACAGCGATGTGGAGACCACTCCCGGCTGGGCGGAGACGTTGCTGGAGTATATGGAGGGGCATCCTGCGGTGGGCGCCTGCCAGCCCAAGTTGCGCAGCTATTATAATCGCGATATGTTTGAATATGCCGGCGCTGCGGGAGGACTTATCGACGCCTTAGGCTATCCTTACTGCTACGGCCGCCTCTTCGACTGCGTGGAGCGCGACAACGGCCAGTACGACACCCCACGCGAAGTGGCATGGGCCAGCGGCGCTGCGCTGATGGTGCGCACAAAGCTTTATCTTGAGCTGGGTGGACTCGACGTGGATTTCTTCGCTCACATGGAGGAGATAGACCTCTGCCTGCGTATGCGGAGGGCAGGATACAAAGTGATGGCGGTGCCTCAGGCCATGGTGTATCACATGGGAGGAGCATCGCTCGACCACAGCAATCCAAAAAAGACCTATCTCAATTTCCGCAACAATCTGTTACTGCTGCACAAGAATCTACCGCCGCGCAAGGCGAAGAGCCTGCTGCTGAAACGGCGTCTGCTCGACACCCTCAGCTGGGGAATGTTCCTGGCGAAGCTGAAGTTCGGCCATGCCAACGCCATACTCCGCGCTCACCGCGACTTCCGGCGTATGCGGCGCAAATACACCGATTTGCCGGACACGGACATATTCGTCTCGCTGCCGGGAACAGACCGACATATTGTCCGCGACCGGTTCCTGCTGCGCAAAACTAAATAGATGCAATTTTCTCAACAACTGCTTAATTGAATTTTACATGAAAAAGCCACTTATACTCATCACCAACGACGACGGTTACGGGTCACAAGGCCTCGAAGCCCTTATAAATTTTGTACGCCCGTTCGGCGAGGTATGGTGCGTGTGCCCGGCGGCACAGCACTCCGGACAGTCAATGGCAATGACCATCAACGAGCCATTGCTGACGCGCCGCAAACCTGACCTTGAGGGTGTGCCCATGTTCACCGTGGAAGGCACGCCTGTTGACTGCGTGAAGATGTCGTTGCTGAACCTGCTGCCGCGCCGCCCTGACCTTGTCATCGCCGGCATCAACCATGGCTCCAACGCCTCTATCAACGTGCTGTATTCCGGCACCATGGGCGCCGTGATGGAAGGCTGTCAGGACGGTATCCCCTCCATCGGCTTCTCGCTGACGGACCACAGCCCCGACGCCGACTTCAGCCATTGCCGCAAATATGTGGAAACTCTCACTGCCGCCGTTCTGGAACATGGTCTTCCGCGCGACATCTGCCTGAACGTGAACATACCTGCCGGAATCGTTCCTGAAGGGATGCGCGTAACCCGTAGTTGCCGATGCCGCTGGAGCGACGAATACCGGGGCTATGAGTCCCCCTATGGACAGCCATTCTATTGGCTTGCCGGTGAATTCCTCAACGATGAGCCGGAATGTTGCGACACCGACCAATGGCTTCTCGACAACGGCTATGTCACGGTGGTTCCGGTAACCATAGAACGCACCGCACCGCGCGACCAATGGCCCTCCTGGCTGACAAAAATCCAATAATTACTCATAATCCATGATCCGAACACGAAATGCGGTTTTCGCCGGTTTTTCGGAGGTTAAGGAGGGTATATCGGATTTTTTTCCTACCTTTGTGGTTCGCTAAGTGAATGTTTGAAAATGAAAATTGAAGATATAATAGCACAAGGCGCCGTAGACGCCGTGAAAGCAATATACGGTGTGGAGATTACGCCGGAACAGGCATTACCCTCCCCCACCAAGAAAGAGTTCGAAGGTGACTACACCATTGTGGTATTCCCCTTCCTGAAAGCGCTGCGCACCCGTCCCGAGGCGGC
>CAJMDR010000453.1 GCA_905212215.1 uncultured Porphyromonadaceae bacterium | reverse complement strand
CCGCCCCCGCCGTCATTGCCGACCAAAAGCGATATGTGAAGCTCTCACGCGAATATCATGACCTCGAAAAACTCGTCAGGGCGGCGAAAGAATACCGGCATCTGCTCGACTCTGTAAAAGAAGCACGCACCCTGCTCGCCACGGAAGACGACGAGGAGTTGCGCACCATGGCCCGACAGGAAGCAGACGAGGCGGAAAAAGCCATTCCTCAGCTGGAAGAGAAAATAAAGATCATGCTAATTCCGCCTGACCCCGACGACGCCAAGAACTGCATTGTGGAATTGCGTTCCGGCACAGGCGGCGATGAGGCGGCTCTCTTTGCCGGCGACCTCTTCCGCATGTACCAGAAGTTCGCCGAGAGGAAAGGATGGCAGCTCGCCGTTTCCTCCGTCAGCGAAGGTGCTGCCGGAGGCTTCAAGGAGATTGTATTCACCCTGAGCGGCGATGCACCTTACGGAGTGATGAAATATGAAAGCGGTGTACACCGTGTGCAGAGGGTACCGGCAACCGAAACCCAGGGAAGGGTGCATACTTCGGCCGCCACCGTGGCGGTGTTGCCTGAGGCAGCTCCTTTCGAGGTGGAGATTCATGAAGGCGAGATAAAATGGGATACTTTCCGTTCAGGAGGCGCCGGAGGACAGAACGTGAACAAGGTGGAGAGTGGCGTGCGGCTCCGTTATCCGTGGAAGAACCCCAACACAGGACAGACGGAGGAGATTCTCATTGAATGTACCGAGACCCGCGATCAGCCCAAGAACAAGGAAAGGGCTTTGGCAAGGCTGCGTACCTTCATCTACGACCGTGAGCACCAGAAGTATGTCGATGACATTGCCTCGCGACGGAAGACTATGGTAAGCACAGGCGACCGCTCGGCGAAAATCCGTACTTATAATTTCCCACAGGGACGCATCACCGACCATCGCATCAACTTCACTGCCTATAACCTCCAGGCTTTCCTCGACGGCGACATACAGCAACTCATCGACGCCCTCACAATCGCCGAGAATGCCGCGAAGCTTGCCGAAGCAGAACTTTGAATAATGCATAACTCTAAATGAATAATCCATAATTCTAAATACCGAATGATATGACACGTCAGGAACTGATAGACCAGATACGCAAAACAGGGTCCTTCCTCTGTGTTGGACTCGACACCGATACCGCAAAGCTGCCGGATTGTCTGAAAGGACAGGAAGATGCAGTCTTCACCTTCAACAAGGCCATCATCGACGCCACCGCGCCTTACTGTGTTGCCTACAAGCCCAACAGCGCTTTCTATGAATGCCGAGGCGCCAAGGGCTGGGATGAGCTGCGCAAAACTTGTCTTTACCTCAAGGAGAACTATCCCGACAAACTCCTAATTATAGACTGTAAGCGCGGCGACATAGGCAACACGGCTAAGATGTATGCCAAGGCCATGTTCGAGGACCTTATGGCCGATGCCGTCACAATAGCTCCCTACATGGGAAGCGACAGTGTGCAGCCTTTCCTCAGCTACGAAGGAAAATGGGTGATTCTTCTCGATCTCACCTCCAACCCCAGCGCATCCGACTTCCAGCTTACCAAGGATGCCGACGGCACTCCCCTATTTATCAATGTGCTCCGCACTTCCGCAGCGTGGGACAATGTTACGCCGCAGAACATGATGTACGTGGTAGGCGCAACTAAGGCGGATATGTTGGCCGACATACGTAAATATGCTCCCGACAACTTCCTGCTTGTACCCGGAGTAGGCGCTCAGGGCGGAAATCTGGAGGATGTGTGCCGATACGGTCTCAACACCGATTGCGGACTATTGGTGAACTCTTCGCGAGGAATAATCTTCGCTTCATCCGGAGAGGATTTCGCACAGGCGGCCGCAGCAAAAGCCAAAGTGATACGCGATGTAATGGACCAGTTTATAAACTGTGATTAATCTCACCTGATTTTATGTTCCAGCCTGCGTCCTG
>CAJMDR010000452.1 GCA_905212215.1 uncultured Porphyromonadaceae bacterium | reverse complement strand
GCCGACAAGCCGGAGACTTTCCGCGACCGCTGGGCACGCCTTAAGATGTTCGAGAAGATGCACAGCGGCATAGCCGAGGAGCGCCCTGTGCGCATGAAAAGGCTGCTGCCATTCGATGAAACCGGTCAGCACCCCAGGACGGAACGGCACCTCGACCGGGCCCGACAGTCGTTCGGCTATGCCCTCGACATTTCGCCGCTCTACCTGCTCAGCATCTACAACGCCATAGCCAACAACGGCCATTACGTGCGCCCGCACCTCGTCAGGGCGCTCCGGTTGCCGTCGGGAAGGGATTCGGTGCTGCACCACGCCCCCATCCTGGACCAGGTTTGCACCCCCGAACATGCACGGATGCTGCGCGAATGTCTGCGCAAGGTGGTTACCGGCGGCACAGCCCGCAGCGCCAAGCTCGACGAGGTAGTCCCCTTGGCGGGAAAGACCGGTACCTGCTACCCCGTCTTCAAGAAAGAGGAAGGACACGGCTACGACAAATCGAAGCGCCGTTTCGCCTTCGCCGGATTCTTCCCCTACGACCATCCGCGCTACAGTTGCGTGGTACTGGTGCAGGCACCCGCCGGAAGCGGTGGCGCAGGCTCCATCTCCGGAAAAGTGCTGAGCCGCGTGGCGGAGAGGATGTTCGCCCGCGGAATGCTTGGCGACACCCCGGGCTACAACACCGAGAGGATAGCCTCTGTTCCGGTGCTTACAAACGGCGAAGGATCGGCACTCTACAACCTGCAGAAACTTCTCGGCATCACCGCCAAACGCCTTGCCGGTCCCGACCCCTCGAAGACGCCGGAGCAGAAGGTGCCCTCGGTAATCAACTGCGATGCCCGCACGGCACTGCGGCAGCTCGAGCAACGCGGCCTGAATGTGGTGCTCCGCGGCACAGGGCGCGTTACCTCGCAGAGCATACCCGCCGGAAGCGCGGTGCGGAAGGGTGCACGAATTATACTTCAACTGAACTGACAACAACATAGCATACAAAGCAGCATACACAATACAGGAAGATGAAAAAACTCAGCCAACTCATCAACGACATACAGCCCATAGAGGTGATCGGCGACACTGACCGCAACATCACCTCGCTGGCGTCGGACTCACGTCAGGCGGGCAAGGAAAGCCTTTTCGTGGCTGTGAAAGGCACACAGACCGATGGCCACAAGTACATACCGGTAGTAGCAAGCAACCACGTCGGCGCCATAGTGTGCGAGGAACTCCCCTCCACCTATCAGCCGGGAGTGACTTACATCAAAGTGGCGGACTCCGCCGAGGCTCTCGGCAGACTCGCCTCCGCCTGGTACGACCATCCGTCGGACAAGCTGAACCTGGTAGGCGTTACCGGCACCAACGGCAAGACCACCACCGCCACGCTGCTCTACGAGATGTCGCGGATGCTCGGCCACCGCACTGGCCTCCTCTCCACAGTGTGCAACTACATCATGGACGAGGCAATTCCCACCAGCCACACCACACCGGACCCCATCACCCTCAACGAACTCCTGGCACGCATGGTGGCGGCACGCTGCACCTTCGCCTTCATGGAGGTCAGCTCTCACGCAGCACAGCAGCGACGCATTGCAGGACTGCGTTTCCGTGGCGGTGTCTTCAGCAACCTTACACGCGACCACCTCGACTACCATGGAACCGTGGAGAACTACCGCAACGCCAAGAAGATGTTCTTCGACATGCTTCCCTCCTCGGCATTTGCCTTAGTGAACATAGACGACAAGTCGGGCCTCTACATGCTTCAGAACACCAAAGCCCGCAAATATACCTATTCGCTGCGTAACGACGCCGATTTCCGAGGCCGCATCCGCGAAAGCCGTCTCGACGGCACCCTGATGAGCTTCAACGGCAACGAGGTGGAAGTGAACTTCACAGGCCGTTTCAACGCCTACAACCTGCTGAGTGTGTACGGCGCATCGCTTCTCATGGGCTGGAACCACGAGAAAGTGCTGGTGAACATGTCCA
>CAJMDR010000451.1 GCA_905212215.1 uncultured Porphyromonadaceae bacterium | reverse complement strand
TGGGGTGGGCATAGCGTCGCAGACGATGAATGAAAGGAACGTGCCCAGGGCTTGGAATGTAGGCGGCTTCTTCCTCTGTGGGTGGGAGGAACGGGGCTGACAGTATGGCATCCGTGCGATTGGAGGAAGGAACGAAGCAGACCGGCATCGACGGCTCGGAATAGCAAGCGGAGGCATCGGGTTGACAGCGGAACGGAAGCGAGCCGACACCGTAGGCTCAGCCGGAGGTGTCGGAGCAAAGCGAAACGGAAGCAGCCAAAGATAGTGTGATTGCCTTGGGAGCCACGAATGGAGAGCCGGGAGTTTACGGAGGCTCGGAATGACCCTGGCAAGACGAAGCCTGTGGCGAGGACTGGCAGGGACGTGAGCGGAAAGGCATATCACTCTATCGACCCGAAAACCGCAGCGGTCGTTAGTCGAAGCGGAGAGCAGTGAAGTCTCGGCCAAAAATGCTCGGACTTGGATGGATATAGGCATCAAACGGAGGACGTATTGAGGTCAGTATGGCCGACATTCGCCACCAGCCGGGAGGGTCAGAAAAGATGAACGCGACATATAAAACAAAAAGAGCCACCCTCACGGGCAGCTCGCTCTGCCAATTTATGAAGAAAGTTCTACTCTCCGAGTGGAAAAATAATCAGCGTTTGCGATAACAAACGAAGAATAAAATCCCGGCGATGATAAGCGCGATTATCATAACTGCCGTGCCGTCAGGCGGGTTATAGAGGCGCGTCGTGGCGGTGTGTTCTGTCGAAGTCTCGGCGGCTGATTGACGATAAGCCACCGTATCAAGACGGTTGAAGGCTTCGACGCTGTCCTTATGAACACGCCGCCGGTCGATCACGCGCCCCTTTACAGCCTTGATGCGAATAATCTCCGACTGACAGGCGACGGTGTCGCCGATTGAATAAGGCCGCTCGATATTGATTTTCAGGGTATCGAAGCTAAAATCAATATTGCGGATAGCGGAGTCAATCACCGCGATTGTGCGGTGATGTTCCGACCGGGCTATGGAATCGACTGCGAGGGACTTGTCCTGTTGCAGTTCCTTATGGGAGCGGCACGAGGTAATGAGTGCCAGCGCGAGGATGAAGATTATCGACCGCATAGCTCAGGCTCTTTCTGAACGTTGAACGAAGGACACGCCTTGTTTGCGAACTCGTTGTGTCCGTGGACTGTGGCACCGGGATATTTCTTCCGCATCTCGGCCACGAGTCGGACGAGTGCGGCACGTTGCGCCGGAGTGCGCGTGTCTTTGGGAGGATATTCCCCCTTGGCGTCCTTTGTCGCTTCGCAACCTCCGATGTAGCAGATTCCGATGGAATGTGAGTTGTGGCCCGTGGTGTGTGCGCCGACCCGGTTTTCAGGACGGCCACGATGAACGGAACCGTCGCGGTAGATCACATAGTGATAGCCGACATCGGAGAAGCCACGGGCAAGATGCCACTGACGGATTTGGACCACAGTATAATCTTTCCCCTCCGGCGTGGCCGAGCAATGGAGGATTATCTTGTCGATGCGCCGGGTGTTCGGTAACGAGCCGACACCGAGAGCCGCCCAGGTCTTCGGGCCTACGATGCCGTCCACGGCGAGGCCGTGCGATTTCTGAAAATCGCGGACGGCTTCATCGGTAATCGGACCGAAGATACCGTCAGGAATGAGGTTGAGTTTGCGCTGCAGGAGGGCGACGGTGTCTCCCCGGCTGCCTTTACTGATTGTTGTCATGGTTTTTGTATTTATAGTGGTAGTCAATGCCGAACAAAGCCCCCGCGAAAGTCAGAATCTCGCCGAAGGCGATAAGGACGGAATTATGAATTTCGCCGGGCGGAGGCATGATGAAGCCGGAAATCAGGAGGCCGCAGCCTACCACTATCAGCAGAATTGCGGATAGAAGCTGAATTGTAGGCTTATGTTATATACTTTGCTTACACACAGGTTGTTCAGCTTTCATATCTCATAATTTTTTTTTTGTAA
>CAJMDR010000450.1 GCA_905212215.1 uncultured Porphyromonadaceae bacterium | reverse complement strand
CTTTTCTGTGTCCTTCGTGCCCTTTTCTGTGCCCTCCACACTTTTCCTTCGGGGAACCAAAGGCAATGTCAGCCACACCTCGTTGACTTCCTGCTCTTCATGTATTTCAGGACAGTCGAACCCGAGGGTATCCCAAGCCTTGATTATCTTCATAAAGCCGGATCCGATATTGTCACCGAATCCTATCATTCGTAGCATCTTCTGGATTGTACTGTTGCGTGCCTGGGTATAGTCGCCGTTGTAGATACGCTCGGGTGAGATTCTAAGTGTGCCGGGATTTCGCATCACTATCCTGTCGGTACGACGGTCAATGCGTAGCACACCTCCAAGCAGGTAGTCGCAATACGTGATGCAATTGATCATTGCCTCTCTGACAGCTTCATGTAGCGGACCTCCGTCACGTCTCACTGTTCCTTCAAGTTTACCCTCTGATGGTAGTGTGAAAAGCAGTTTGCGAAGAGCCAGAACAAGGAAATTATAAAGATTATGCTCCCAACGGCCATCGTCGGTAAGGCGGTCGTTCCATTTCTTGCTGTCGCCCGGCTCAATATCAATCAGGTCAAGATAATCGAGTCTGAAATTCGGGAAGTTCTTGCGGATATGAATACCTTTGCCGAACATCAAAAGTCCGGCCATGGTTATTCCCTCAATGCCCTTCTGGCGGTTGATGTCATAACCACCCATTTGAATCAGAAAGTCTCTGTCATTGAGTTCTTCGTAGGCATGTCCCGGATTGAGGATATTGAATGAACGCCGGTATTTTTCAAGAGTCTCAGCGTCAACATCCTCCATGCCGTAATGCTCAATAATCTGAGAGTCGGTATTGTCCGAACTGTCACGAAGCAAGAGCGCGAGCTCCTCTTTAGTCACTTGTCGGTCTCCCTCATGGCCTCTCTTATAGGTGCCTTGTTCCAACTTCTGATTGATGTATATTGGCTTTTGACGATAGTCAGCCTCAGGAACGTTTATGTGGATTACATACTTTCCATCAACCTCAACAATTCGGACATCGCTGTCGACAAGCACGCTTCTGTTGACCTTCTGCGGATTATGCAACTGGTTGAAAAAATCAGTAACGACCTTGTTTGAATCCATCACTCCGGTAACCTCAAATCTCTCCGCAAGAGGCTTCTCCTTGTTCTCGTAAACGCCTAACAAGATAACGCCGCCGCGGGTATTGGCGAAGGCAGAATAAGTCTCCCATACCGAATCCGGCACGGATTTCTTGCACTTCTTCATTTCAAGTGTGGAATGCTCTCCATACTTGATAAGTTTCTTGATATTCTCAGCGGTGATTTTCATCATTTCTTGCTTTTGTTTTTATCCCAGCTTTCGATTTCAGCTTCAACCATCGAAATGGCTTTTTCTTCTTTACAGAAGGCCCTATAGAGACAATCTTTGTATTCTCTAATGATGCCGGTGATGGTTGCACTAAGTTCTTTTGTAGGAATAAAGATAGGTACTGTCTCAATATTTTGCACATCGAATCGCTCAATCACTGCCCCATATTTCAATGATTGCATGTAGTCGTATGAACTGGGCAATGAAAGATATGTGTAAAGATACTCCGATGTAAACAGAGCATCATTTGACTTTAGCCTTATAATGTCAGGAGAACCTATGGCTTGTTTATCTTCGTACTCTTTGGTTATTAATTTTATTAATCCACAAGCGCCGGCACAAGAGATAAGGATAAGTCCATCTCTTAACCAAAGTTGATCAAGGTTTGGCGTTCTTGTTTTTGAAAGATACTCACAATGTGCAAATGGATTTACATCAAAAACATCAGAACCTTTCATATAAGGATATCCATCCCTCACGTATGAACGCTTGAACATACCCGGGTAAGATAATGTAACATTACATTCCTTAAGCGGTTGTGTCTTATCAGAAATACGCTCTAACATCTCGACGCCGTCATTGACAAAGACGGGCGGGTCAAGTCGCATTTTCAGTGAAGACCGTATATCTTTTATGGATATAGATGC
>CAJMDR010000449.1 GCA_905212215.1 uncultured Porphyromonadaceae bacterium | reverse complement strand
CCCGGGGAACACAGGCTGGACCCCGCCGGAATCATTGACGGCGCACGCTACATAAACGACTCCAAGGCCACCAACGTGGACTCCACTTTCTATGCCCTGGAAGCCATGACGACTCCTGTGGTGCTCATTCTCGGCGGCAAGGATAAGGGCAACGACTACAGCCAGATAGACGCTCTTGTAAACGAGAAGGTGAAGGCCATCGTTGCTATGGGCGTGGACAACAGCAAGATTCTGGAACACTTCGGCGGAAAGGTGAAGCAGATTGCCGACACACACACCCTCGACGAGGCTATGGCAGCCTGCCGCCGTCTTGCCTCCAAAGGCGACACGGTGCTCCTCTCGCCCTGCTGCGCAAGCTTCGACCTCTTCAGCAGCTATGAGGACCGAGGCAGGCAGTTCAAGGAAAAAGTAAAGGAAGCTACTCGCTGAAATCCCACATAATAATGACTTTAACGGGGAGACAGCAAATTTTTGTCTCCCCCGATTTCTGACCCTCTTTTGTTACATTTAAATTTCTGACTTACTCTTTGCATCATGGCAGAAGGCGAACTCCTTATTAACGAAACCATCGACGGCATTTCCGCCGACGCTTACACCGCGCCTGAGAAGAAAAGCAAAGCAACAGCCGCCATCGCGAAAAGCATTACGCGCAATCCGCCCGACCCTTACATCTGGGGCGTATATATCTTCCTGCTTATTGTTTCCATTATCGAAGTCTATTCGGCGCTGAGCACGGAGATAGACACCGAGAACGTCTACGGACCGCTTTGGGGACACGTCCGTTTCCTCATTGGCGGATTCCTGATTATGTATTTCTGCCAGAAGATTCATTACAAATTCTTCCGCAAGCTTGCCATCCCTGCGGCGGTGATATGCCTGGGACTGGTAATCTATGCCTCTAAGTTCGGCGTGAGGCTCAACGATGCCATGCGTGCCATTTCCATCGGCAGCTTCTCCCTCCAGCCCGCGGAGATGATGAAACTCGCCTTAGTGCTTCTACTGGCAAAAATCATGGCCAAGCACCAGATGCAGGGAGGCGTCACCACCAAAGGTGTAATATACAGCGCGATAGCAGTGGGTGCTATGGCGGTGTCGGTGTTCCGCAATGGCGCCACGAACATGGCTCTGATGATGATGGTCTCCATCTGTATGTTCATTATCGGTGGCACCCAGTGGAAGAAGATAGGCATCGTGCTGATAATCTACGGAGTGCTCGGCGGCGCGGCATTGCTCATGAAAGACCAACAGCCGGAACAAAGTGCCTTCGCCCAGGTACAGGCCGAGGAACAGGCCCGTATGCAGGGACAGAAAGGCGCTCAGGCTCAGGAGGCCGGGAAAGGAGAGATAGACCGCTCCGAGATGCGTAAAGGACGTATCAAGATGTGGCTTGACGGTGTGCATCCGGGCGACCCCGTTACCGATGCCAACTATCAGGTAAAACATGCACACTACGCCATGGCCCACGGCAGCATCACCGGCAAAGGCCCCGGAAATTCGCGTGAGAGCGCCCGTCTGCCGCTGGCTTACTCAGACTACATCTATTCGATTATAGTGGAAGACACGGGACTTGTGGGTGGCCTGGCGCTATTGCTGGTGTATATCCTGCTGGTGGTGCGTGCCGGCATCGTGGCCAGCAAATGCTCAAGGGCTTTCCCGGCTTTGCTGATCATGGGATGCGCGGTGATGGTGGTGTCGCAGGCATTGGTGCACATGGGCATCGTGACCGGGGTGCTGCCCGTTTCCGGTCAACCGTTACCGTTGGTTTCCAGAGGCGGTACATCGATATTGATAATGTCTATGGCCTTCGGCATGATGCTGTCCGTAAGCAGATTTGCCGTCCGCAATGGCGACAAAAAGGCAATCCGTGCCGAGCTGCGGGGGCTTCCCACAGACTTGCAGGCAGAGAATCCGTTGCAGATGCCCGTCTCCCCGAAATAAGAAAAGAGAGAAACGCTACCGGAAGCTTACCGTAGCCTCCGCCGAGCGGAGGCCGGCAACCCGGGAC
>CAJMDR010000448.1 GCA_905212215.1 uncultured Porphyromonadaceae bacterium | reverse complement strand
TTCTATCCGCAAAGATAGTGATTTTTGCTAATACACACAAAAATAAAAGGGTTTGTCATAAAGGCGCATCTTTTGGCCGCATACAGAAGGTATAATTGGCCTCGCGCAGAGTGAATTTTTGACCTCGCGCAGCGAGTATTCTCCCTCACGCAGCGAGTATTTTAGGCCTCGCGCAGAGGAACGGAGGAGCAGAGGTATTTATGTTACAGCCGCTTCTCTGCGCCTCTAAATTCACTCTGTGCACTTATTAAAAATTAAAAGCCCTCCGCTCCTCTGCGCGAGAGAAAAAATACTCGCTGCGTGAGGGAAAAGTTACCGAATACAAAGGGCTGTGTCGGAATGTCCGGCACAGCCCCACCGCCTTTTTGCCGTTGAAAGCGGCACTTACATGAGAAAGTTTCCTCCTTATCTATATTTAGAGCACAACCTTACGAATTTCACAGCACAACCTTACGGGTCTGATTTCCGGCGCACACTATGTATACACCCGGTTGCAGGGAGTCTATCGTAGCCGATCCTTGCACGGTGCTAACCAGCATACCTGAGGCATTGTAGACCTTGACTTCCACATTTTCCGGAACCGTCACCTTCAGCTCACCTCCGGCAATGTCCAGAGTCAGTCCATTGTCCGAGAAAGTGTCGCCGACACTCAGTTTCGCGCTTTCCTGTATATTGCGGAAAGTCTTCCAAACCTCCGCCGCTTTGTAAGCATCCACACAGCCATTGGGTACATATAGAGTGCCCATCATCGGCAGCATACCGTAGAAAATATCCAGTTTCGACTCTCCGTCAGCGTCGAAAGCCGGTGGAGTGCGATTGTCGAGATATACTTTCATCAGTGCGCCTCCTGAGCTACACAGGAATGCCTTATTATGAATCATGGAGAGATGACGGGGCAGCGTCAAACTGTTCAGAGCCTTGCAATTCAGGAACGCGGAATTCCCTATTGTGGTGAGATAGTCAGAGAAACGGATGCTGTCAAGAGCCGTGTTGTCGCGGAATGCGGCGGCCTTGATTTCGTGTATGGTGTTGTTCATGGTCACACTCTTTAATCTCGGCATATATGAGAATGCCGACGAATCCACGACCTCAAGGCCATCATCCATTGTTATTACCCTGAAGCCGCCTACAGAGAACGCAGACTTGCCAATCTGCCGCACACTCGCCGGGATGTGGAGTTCCATTTCCCCTGTTGACTGGTTACCACAGGAGCTGAACGCCTGCTTACCGATAATATTCACATTGTCTCCAAGCGTCATTGTAACGCAATTGCTTGTCCCGGCGAAAGCCTCCGATCCTATTTCCCGCACATTATCACCTATAAAAATTTCTTTTACTCCAAGACATTTACAAAATGCGGCTTCTCCTATCGTGATTATGTTGTCGGGGATAGTTATGACAGTAAGTTTAGAGTTGGAATAGAAAGCCTTATCACCTATAGACGATACGCACGATGGTATTTTCAGCTCTGTTCGATTGTCGCCGGGAAGAGACATTATTAACCGTGCGCCATCTTTTGAACAAAGATAGTTTGAAATCATGGCGTATACGCTGTTCCCAGACGCTATGTTCAACGCCGCTAAGTTCGAGCACCTTTCGAAGGCGTTGGCTTCTATCAGCGTCACTGACTTAGGTATGGAAAGAGAGGTGATGGGCAGAAGCATAAGAGCTTGCGAACGTATCACCTTCAGATTGGCCGGAAGTGTGATTGTTGTCAGTTTTGAGCAGTTGAACACTGCGTTGGTGCCGAGAGTGTCTATGCCTACGGGTAACGTCAGCGAAGTAAGATCAGAGCATTGATTTATGCCGTATCGGTCAATCCTGTTGATGCAGTCAGGAAGGGTTATGGAGGTGATGCCGGGACCGTAGAAGCAATTTCCGCCAACCTCATGCACCGTATAGGCGGTGCCCTGATAATTTACCGTGGCCGGTACAGTCACCGCGCCATTATATGGGGAATAGCTTGATGGTTCGGGATTCACCACCGCCACGGCGGCGGGAGTCCC
>CAJMDR010000447.1 GCA_905212215.1 uncultured Porphyromonadaceae bacterium | reverse complement strand
GTTCTTGGCGGGGCAGAGAATCATACCTGCCAGGCCGCCTGCTGTTGTACCGGAACCGGGATAGCCGATAACGGTCATGTCTGTTGCGGAGCAGTTCTCGAGCTTGATCTGTACCTGACCTACGAGGCCGCCGCACCATCCGCCGGCACCCGCTACCTGCATACCGCTTACGGTAGAGTTGGTGAGGCCGCCGGAAGCGGAACCGATAAGGCCGCCTACGCACTGGCCGTTGCCGATTACGGAACCTCCGGTGACGTGGCAGTTGTCTACTGAGCCGTAGCTCCACGATGCCAGAGCGCCGGCATAGTTGTCGGTGGTGGCTACGTCAGGATTCTCAAGACGTATATTTTTGAGCACGGAAGTGGTGTCGCAGTCGCCGAAGAGACCTGCGTAAGCGGACTGGATGTCGACGCTGAGGTTGCGGATAACGTGGTTGTCGCCGTCGAAGATACCGCCGAAGCGCTGGTAGTAGTCACAGCCGATGGCGGTGAAGTTGGTGCCCGACATGTCGATGTCGTTCATCACCTTGAAGTATTTGCCTCTGAAGGCCGATACCTGGCGGCGTGCGTTGGGATAGTTGGGATTGACGGGGATGTTGGGGTTGTATTCCTTGCTGTCCTGCACCTTCTGGCTGAGAAGGATGAGGTCGTCGCGGGTCTTGATCTGATAGGGGTCAGCCTGTGTTCCGGAGCCGGCGAACTCTGTTATGCTGAGTACCGGGAAGCGGATGGGCACCTGAGTCTGGATCTTGCCGGAGGTCTGAGCGCCGAGATAGTAGCTCGAAGCGCCGCGGCTGAGTGCCGACCAGCAGCCCCAGGAGATGGTGTTTGTCTGCTTGACGTTCTCGAGGGTATCGAGATAGATGTCGTTGGCAAGCGGATTCTGGAGGCTTACGGAACCGTTGTCATTGAGCACGTAGCCGCCCACGGAGCACGACAGGAAGTCGGCGTTCTGCGGGAAGGCGCGCACTACCTGCGAGTGGATGACACCCGAAGAATAGCGGTTCAGGTCTATCACCACTTCCATGCCGTAGTTGCCGAAGTTGAGAACCGATATCTGGTTGTCGAAGTTCTGGGTGACCACCACGTTGTATGTTACGGGCTGCGCGTTGAACATGTCGCAGGTCATGGTTGCGTTTGCCTTGGGCAGTGCGGCGTCATAGCCGACAACCATGTAAGAACCTGCGTTCGTGCCGCTCTTTACGTAAACGCCCCACCACGATTCAATGGAGAGGGTGCCGTCGGCGGCGATGGTCCCGGGAAGGGGATTGTTGTAGTTCGGCCTGCCGTCGCTGCCGCAGAAGGCGAGCCACATATCTCCGTAGGTGGAGTGGTTGTAGAGATACTGGGCCGGGATGGTGAGTTTTCCGGTTGCCAGATCCACATGGGCCTTGACGTTGATGCCGCCGGTCCAGAAATTGTGGATGGTGATGGAGTCGTTTCCGAGCGCTGTGACATAAGCGCTGCAACCGCCGTCGCCTAAAGTGGAGACAAGTGACTTGTAGGTCATCACGTATTGTCCGGCAAGGTCATTGACGGAAGTAACGGTTTTATTTCCGGGCAACTGGAACCGCGCGTTGGCGGCAGTGGTCGGAACGTTGAAGATGGCATTGCCGGTTGCCTTGCCCTCTTTAGGATTTACCCCGAGGGTGAAGGCCGAGGCGGGAGCAGGAGCGCTGTTGTTTAGCATCGCTTCCCTCTCCTGCATCTGACCGGCGGGGATAGCCGCGGTGGTGCTTACCTCTGCCGGCAGCGGAGTGCCTGCAGGGGTTGCCACCTGAGGTAACGGTCGCAATGCGTACGCGCTACCGCACAAGAGCAGCGCCATGGCTGCCGTTGTAATTTCCTTTCTTTTCATGTAGCAGTAGTTAGTATTTGGTTAAAAAAAAGTTTTTTTCGCTTGTGGATTAATCGGACCTATCGGACTAATCCGACTTATATTTTCTATAAACTTATATGTGCCGGAAAGCAAAAGCCCTCCGGCACACATTAATATATTATCAGAACAGAATCT
>CAJMDR010000446.1 GCA_905212215.1 uncultured Porphyromonadaceae bacterium | reverse complement strand
GTCACAACACCATCAAGCGGCTCACTTAAAGTCGTTAACTGCACACGAGCATATCCAGCGTCGGTCGAAGGTTCGTCAACACCAGAGCCGTTAATATTAGGGGCAGTGGTACTCAGACCGATATAATAAGTAGTCGGAATCGCTGGGTCGGTTTTGGTGCCAAACACATTGCCAGCAACACAGTTCAGAAAATAGTTTGTATTCATAGAGTCCATTCCTCCTTCAAGATAAATGGGCATGACAAAAGCCGGCGGTCAGCCGGCTTTGTCGTTACCGTATAAAGTTTTTATTGATGTTGTTTGTGATGTATAAGATACCCTGCTTCGGTATTTCCACATCGCCATCAATATCACGAATGATGATTTGATAAATATACTTGCCGGATAAGTCAACCGTTTCGGTGGGGGAGAGGGTTACGGTCAGTACATTATCGTAAGTCCCTTCATTGTTGAAGATTGACTCCATCTGCTTCGTTAGAATGGGTGTTCCTGTTTTGTTTGTAAAACTAACGATAGAAAAATTGCAATCACACCCAGTGAGACTGAACGGCTTTTTATCTCGATAAAAATAGACATTGAAAGCAAGGTCTTGCGTCTCACCGCCAACGAAGTCGATGGTCGGCAAGGTGTATGGATTATAAGTACAGCTCATACACACTCACCACCTTACCATTATTTATTTTTATCTGTCGCATCCTCGTTTGGCGTGATGACAGCAGAATTTAACAGAGAGGCGACTTCCTCAAGCATGGCAATACTACCGCTCAGATTGGCAAGGTTTGCCTTACCACTAACAGAAACGCTATTTAATGCGTTGAGAGTTACAGTCAGTCTCTGCATAATATCTTCTTTCATAATCCTTTACTCCTTTTCCTTTTTTAACTCAGCAACAATTCCATATAGTTTCTGAATCATGTGGACACACAAGGGAATCAATTCGCCGTAACGAATACCATAGTACATTTCAGAAGAACCATCTGGCATGCCTTTCTCGCAAAGTTCCAATAATGCGAGCTCTTCTTCTGAAAGGCCACAAGAGTCCCTCAGCGCCACAACATCCTGTGCGATAAAACCAATATGGCGCATGTTATCATTGTGGCTTTTAAGGCAGAAGGTGGATGGCTTCAATCCAAAGAAAAATTGTTCGTATTTATCAATATCTGTTCTAATATCGCTTTTCAAACGAATATCAGAGTCAACCGTGATTTCATCCGATGCATGGAGGCCACCGTTGATAGCATAAAGATATCCACTTCCACCGCTGAGCATAGCACCCATATTACTGACAAAGACATAGTAATCTGCATATGGCCCGGATGAACCATACATTTTTGCACCATATGTTGTGCTCACTCCGTCAGAGCCACGAGCACAACAGAATCCTCCATCGTCGGTACCCAGTGTAACAAGTTCTGCGTCAATGGTTCCAGTCTTTATATAGTTAGCGTTTATATAAAGACGATTTGAAGTAGAGTCACTGAATATACCGAACCTCGTGCCGCCGCTGGTAAGCACATTAAAGACGTTTAGGTCTGTCAGCCTGTTATCCCAAGCAAGGTCATAGGCATCATCAGCATAGTAATAGGCATCATCCGCTCTGTCGTATGCACTATCTGCCAAATTGTATGCGGAGTTTGCTCTGGAATAAGCAGTGCTTTGTGAAGCGTTTGTTTCATTCACGAGCGCCCAGTTAATTGAAGAGCCGGCTGCCATAGTAATACTTCCTCTAATGGAAACATTGCCAGATGAATCGACAACAAAATTACCATTGCCTACATTGATTCCGTTCAGATTCAAATAATCTGCCGTAAACTCATAGGAGTTGTTCATCATGGAGTTTCCAGAGCTATCTCTAAATGAGGCACCAGACACCGTTCCACTGAATGTACCGTTCCTTGCATACAGATTGCCGTTCTTCATCACATAAAACGGTGCACTTGCGGGGTTGGAACTGCCAGCCCAAATGGCATAAGCACTGTTTGTCCCAGAACCAGAACCATGAAGGGCAACATAGGAG
>CAJMDR010000445.1 GCA_905212215.1 uncultured Porphyromonadaceae bacterium | reverse complement strand
CCGCACCTTGCGGCACGGCCTCTCTGAAAGTATTGCGTTTTATTTGCGCACTATCTTGAATGCCTTTCCTCCTCTCTCGGAAGTTACTATGTAAATGCCTTGCGGAAGCGGTATCTCTTCTCCGCGAAGTGCTCTCTCAGCGAAGTAAACCACCTTGCCGTCGGGAGTCATCACTCGCAGATTAACCACAAGGTCGCTCAGAACTATGAACCCATTGTCCGTCCAGCCTATCTGAAGGTCATTGCAGCTCTCGATGCCGGCAACTCCATTGTTCTTCACTAAAATGGTGTTCGACATGGGCGAGGTATATCCGAGACGCGACGACTGCACGCTGTAAGTCTCGTCGTAGTTCGCGTTACGGCCGGTAATCAGTAGCGAGTTCTCGTCAGACTGCATAGTGGTGGTTATCTGTCCCGAAGGCAGATACTGCGTGCGGGTAACGATATAATAGTCCACTACCTGCTCCGAAGCCGTCCAGTTGGCCACATACGAAGTGTCGTTGACCTCCGTGGGTGCCATGGCGGTAAGGGCGCTCAGTTCCGGCTGTGCCAGGCCTTGACCTTTCAATATAACGTTTACTTGCTTGTCTGCCGGAAGACCGCCGTCATAGATGGTGATGTTGGCGTTGTGCTCTCCGGTAGTTGTAGGGCGATAGAACACATTCACCTGCGTTCCGCCCTGACTGTTGACCTCGGCGGCAGGAATGCTGTTGCGGCTGATGCTGAACATGGCTCTGTCGGCACCTGTTACGCGCAGGGTAAGAGCAGAACGCATATTCGAACCATTGACAATCAGTACTGACTGCGACACACCGCCAACGGCTGCCTCACCGAAGTCAAGCGCCTCGCCGTTGATGGGCGATGTCAGTTCCGGGTCGCCGGTGATGGGCGGTGTGACACCGCCGTTCTGATCTTTTATGTAGAAAGCCTCTGTGGTGCGGGTGCCCCAGATATATTCTGCAAGCTCGGGAAAATCCACAAAGGGATTGCGGTTACCCTGCTGGCGTTCCGCGGCATCGTTACGGGTGATTTCCTTCTGACTCACCGGGTCCTGACGTGCCCATTGCAGAAGCATCTCGTAGGCCCACGGCTTAAGCGTCGGCCACGTATTCTTGGCGCCCATGGAGTTGGCGGTCCAGTTCAGGTTGTCGTAAACGGTGAAGACATAGAAATAGGCTCTCGCAAAGTCGCCCTTATATTCATCCGAGGGCTCGAATACATTTCCCGATGTTCCCTGGAATCCGGCTGCCGGAATGCCCACCTTCACCGAGCCGTTGTTGAACGAAGTGCGCGAGGGGTCTACCGGCCCAAGCGGATAGTTGCTCTTTGCCTGGTTTGCCGGGCCGTCGCTCGGATAAAGGTTATAGATATCGGTCCAGGCCGGCGATGAATCGTCACTGCCCCACCATGACTTCGGCACCGAGTGTTCGCGCTGCATCTTGCAGGCACGGAACGACTGCAGACCACTCTGGCCGTCGCGGATAAGATAGACCTCGTTGCTGTACATCTCCCACCAGCGTTTCTGTCCGTTCACAAGTTCCGGATAGACGTCGGTGTAAATCCAGTTGTTGGGCAGGTTGGTGTAATTCAGCATGGTGTGCTGAGTGACACATTCCTTCACAGCCTGCTTCAGCGCCTCGCGGCGTTTGCCCTCCATCTTGTCATAGTACCCCGGTTTATAGGTGGCGTACCCCGCGCAGGCAAGGCAGAACGCCAGCATCATCAGTAGAACTTTTTTCATTGTAACGTGTGTTTTTTAGCGGAGAAATAAGGTTGAAAGTCCCCCGCCGCGCCAGTTGTTGTCAACGCGACGGGGGATATTATCTAAACGCTTACTGCACTGTTATGGTTGCAGTTTCCCTCTGTCAGTCAAGGATTTCAACCTCGTCGATGTTCTTCACGCCACGGGTGCCGAAATATTTGGTGATGTCACCCTTTACCTTCACATGTTTCAGGAAGATGGCGGGGTTGTTGCGAAGGCCGAGGATATCGCGGGGGCTTCCTGCCCTGATGCCGCACG
>CAJMDR010000444.1 GCA_905212215.1 uncultured Porphyromonadaceae bacterium | reverse complement strand
CAGCCTTAGGCATAGGTCTTGACGTCGAGGCTCCAGAAGGAAACATGATTGTGGACATCGGCGGCGGCTCGACAGAAATTGCTGTCATCTCTCTGGGCGGTATTGTTACCAACAAGAGCATCCGTATAGCCGGAAATGAACTCACCGCCGATATTCAGGACCACATGGAACGTGTACACAGCGTGAAGGTAGGTCCCACTTTGGCAGAACGCATCAAGATTGCCGTTGGCTCCGCACTCCCAGATCTGGAAGATGCTCCCGAAGACTTCATAGTAAACGGTCCCAACCGCATGACGGCAGATCCGATGACGGTACCCGTTTCATACCACGAAATAGCACATTGCATCGACGGCACCATACAGAAGATGGAAGACGCCATCAAGGCCGCCCTGCAGCAGACTCCCCCGGAACTCTATGGCGACATCATGCGCAACGGCATCTATCTGACGGGTGGCGGCGCACTGCTGCGTGGCCTCGACAGACGTCTCACAGACAAAATAGGCATCCCCTTCATCGTGGCCGAGGATCCGTTGCATTCTGTCGCATTAGGCACCGGGGTGGCTCTGAAAAACATCAACAGGTTCTCCTTCCTGATGCGGTAACACACGTTGCGCTGACTTTCTATAGAATATATGCGCAACGTAATCGCTTTCCTGCTACGCTACAATTCCTGGATACTGCTGGCTGTATATATAGTAGTCAGCTGTATCCTGCTGTTTAATTTCAACAACTTCCAGCAATCGGTCTATCTGACCTCCGCCAACAGCATAAGTGCTTCGCTCAATGGCATTTACAACAATGTGGAGTCTTATGTCGAGTTGCGCGACGCCAACGCGGCTCTGGAAGCTCACAATGCCGCCTTGCAGGCTCAGGTAAAGGATTTGCAGAGCCAGCTCATGGCCACACGTGAAATGTTGCCCGATTCCACCTCCGTCATACCTCAACCCGAAAGATTCAGTTACATGACGGCCTCGGTAATCGGCTGGCCCACGCGCTTCTCGGCGTCAGCCTTCAGCTTCTGCAGAACCATGGCCGAAATTTCCTCGGGAGTGTATTCCTTGCCATCGATATCGACGACGGAACGGCCATCCTTGCCCTTCACGACATTGTAGGCGACGGTCTTGCGCTCTTCGGCAGTTTCGTCGTAGCTGCGGCCGATGAAGCGCTTCACGGAAGAAACGGTGTTCTCAGGGTTGGTGACAGCCTGGTTCTTAGCGGCCTTGCCGACAACACGCTCGCCGTCTTTGCGGAAGCCCTCGACCGACGGAGTGGTGCGGTCGCCTTCGGCGTTCACCAGAATGGTGGGCTCATTGCCTTCCATAACCGCCATCGCGGAGTTCGTGGTGCCCAGGTCGATACCCAGAATCTTGCCCATATCTATTCAGCCCTTTCTCGTTGACGAAGCCGCGTCCTGCAGCCTCGCTGGTGGCATTGCCACCGACTGTTCTTACCTTGCGTGTTTGGCTCGGAGCCCGCGGCTTTTGCCCTCCGCGACCTTCGCGCCTTCTTGGTACATTTGGCAATATAAAATCTAAGTGCCTCATTGTCAACTTATCTGACAATTTATTTTGCACGTTACTTAACTGTCACTTTGAATGATTATTTATATGCCCCATATAGGGAAGATATGCGGGTAATACCTACATATTGTGGTTTTCGACCGTCCTATACAACAAGAACCCCATTCGACGGTAACCGAATGGAGTTCTTGAAATCTCAGTGAGGGGTTGTTAGATCGGCGCTTTCACGGCCGCACAATACAGAAAAGCCGTTGCCCGCGGGGAGGGAGGGGTGCGGGCAACGGCGTTGAAATGGCGAGCTTGGGAAAAAGAAAGGGGCTCGCCCGAGTTATATGAGGAAAAAGGGAGGGAATCAGACGCCAGGACCGGGTATTGGAAGCCAGGCGTCGGAAACCAGATATCAAAAACCAAGCCGGCCAAGGGGAGCCTTAAGCCGAAGGGGTCGGCGAAAGAAGCGGCCAGCGAAGCCTGGTATCTGGGCTCGGAGCCGGCGGCGGTTAA
>CAJMDR010000443.1 GCA_905212215.1 uncultured Porphyromonadaceae bacterium | reverse complement strand
CCGACGGTGCCGTTACGTTCTATCCGGGCTACGAGGGTGCCAACGGCAGGATAGACCCATTGGCGAGCGGCTTCGACAACAACTGGAAAACGAGTGTGATACATCCTCTTGCGGATGTGAAGGGTAACGTGAGCTACAACCGTCGGTGGAGCCTGGATGCGGGTAATCTGTGGCTGACGGCCTCGGCGTTGGCGGCGAGCAGCTACCGCACGCTGACGAACATGGAGAACTCGCTACGGCCCTTATGACGTGGCCAACGACAAGAGCGTTCCCCTGCGCCGCGCCACGGACAATCAGTATACGCACGAGATGCGCTACGGCGCCATGTTCAACCTTTTCTTCCAGCCTGTCGGAGGAACAGGGCTGTTGGAGTGGAAGAACCTTTTCAACGCGCTTGTGAAGAACCGTTATTCGGAGCGTAAAGGCTTCAATGCTCAGGCCGACAATATCAACGACATGGAATATTACCACAGCTCACGCCCCACGGTGAACACACAGCTCACCGGTCGGCATACGCTGTGGAGCAGCCATGAACTGCGCTGGAGCGCCGGATATGCCTTCGCACGGCGCGACCTTCCCGACAGAAGGCTGATAGAGCGCACGGACCGCACGGAACAGCGAATGGGCATCTACCGCATCAGCCGCGAATCGACACGCCTCGACGAACACACCGCCTCGGCATCGGCAGCTTACCGGCATGAGTTCGTGACAGGAGTGGTGGATCCTGTGCTGAAGGCAGGCCTTTACGGCGAATACCGTGCCCGCACCTACCGCACACGGCAATTCCAGTATGGCTGGCAGCCCGACAACAATCTTCCCGCCGGATTCCTCTTCGACCCCGATGTGGCAGGCAGTGTGCTCACCGACGCCAACTACGGTCCTGACAAGCTCTATCTCTACGAGGAGGTGAACTGGCTCAACAACTATAATGCACGGCAGACCCTCGGCGCGGCGTATGCGGCGGTGTCGGTGCCGTGGCACAGTGTGGAGGTTCATGCCGGAGTGCGCTACGAGTATTGCCGTCTGCGGCTGGAGATGAACACAAGGCAGTATGAGGAGAGCCTTCACAGCACCGACTATGACTTCTCCGGGCTGTACCCGTCGGTGAACGTGGTGTGGCACCTGACGCCGAAGCATCAGCTGCGGGCGGCCTACGGCAGATCGGTGAACCGTCCGGAGTTCCGCGAGCTGTCGTCGTCGGTGTACTATGATTTCGACCTCGGCAGCAGCATCATGGGCAATCCTGACCTGAAAGCGGCCTCCATAGACAATGCCGACCTGCGGTGGGAATGGTATCCCGGAGCGGGAGAACAGGTCTCCGTGGCGCTGTTCTACAAGCATTTCACCAACCCCATTGAGTGGACATATACCGTTTCCGGCGGCACGGACCTGGTCTATTCCTTCGTCAATGCGCGCGGCGCCGACAACTACGGCGTGGAAGTTGACCTGCGCAAGAACCTCAGCTTCATTGGTCTTGATGACTTCTCGCTGTCGCTGAACGGTGCGCTGATAAAGAGCCATGTGCTGTTCGCCAAGGGATCGAACAATATTGACCGTCCCATGCAGGGTCAGTCGCCATACCTTGTCAATGCAGGTCTTTTCTACAATAACCGCAACAAGGGCTGGGGTGCGGCGCTGCTCTACAACATCATCGGCAAGCGCATAATAGGCGTGGGAAACCGCTATGGCACGGCCTCCGACGGTACAGCCCGCAACATTCCCAACTCCTACGAAATGCCGCGCCATGCCCTCGATTTCTCGGTGTCGAAGACATTCGGCCGCTGGAGCCTGAAACTCTCCGTGCGCGACATCCTGGCGCAGCGCTGCCTCTTCCGGCAGATCGAGGAGGTTGAGGAGAGAGTGAGCAGACGGGTTGAGGAGACTGCCCGCAGCTACAGGCCGGGACGCACTTTCAGCTTTACGGTGGGATACAATTTCTAAACAGAATAATTTCTAAACAGCATAACTTCCAAAAGAAGAAAAACAACAATGAGAAAAGAGATTTCAAGAACAGGCAGGCTGCTGAT
>CAJMDR010000442.1 GCA_905212215.1 uncultured Porphyromonadaceae bacterium | reverse complement strand
TTCCGCCTTACGTCAAGGCCGCCAGGGAGCCTATCTCCTATGTAGGCCTCAACTCCGTGGGGCTGCACCGTCATGGCTACACTCCGGAAGAGATCGAAATCATAGCGCAGACATACCGCATCCTCTACCTCAGCGACCTGAATGTGAGCAATGCTGTGAAACTGATTTTAGCAAAAGTGCCGAGACATCCGCTACGCGACGAAATCATCGACTTCGTAAACAACTCGCAGCGCGGTGTAATCAGGTCGGCGGTGTAAAAAGTACAAAAAAACCGCAGTCTTACTGAAACTTTTTCAAATCGGCGGCGTCTAATACATAAGATGCTCCCGTGAAAGAATCGGTTCAGCCAAAAGAAAAAACTAACCAACCGATATAAAATCTATGTTGAAAAACATTTTCCGTCTCGTATTGGGCGTACTGATGCTTGTAGCACCGGGTTCCCTGTTAGCACAGGAAGCCAATCCGATGCTTCAGCCCATGCCTCTTATGCCCGGCGTAAGGACTGGCGTACTGCCCAACGGCCTTACGTATTACATCCTTCACAATGAGGAACCCAAAGGGCGTGCCAACTTCTACATCGCACAGAAAGTAGGCTCCACACTTGAGAATCCTCAGCAGTTAGGCCTCGCCCACTTCCTGGAGCACATGGCCTTCAACGGCACACAGAACTATCCGGGCAAGAACATGCTCAACTATCTGCAGTCCAAGAGCCTGCGTTTCGGTGCCGACATCAACGCCTACACCGGATTCGACGAGACTGTCTACAACATCGACAATGTTCAGACAGCCGACCAGAATCTCATGGACTCCGTACTCCTTGTACTCCGCGACTGGAGCTGCGCCATCACTCTCGACGGTGAGGAAATAGACGCAGAACGTAAGGTCATTCAGGAAGAGTGGCGTATGCGCAACGATGCTTCCACACGTTTCTATACACAACTTCTGCCGAATGTTTATCAGGAATATCAGTACCACCAGATGCCTATCGGCAGCATGGACATCGTGATGAACTTCCCCTACGACGACCTCCGTTCCTACTATAAGAAATGGTATCGTCCGGACCAGCAGGGCATCATAATAGTAGGTGACTTCGACGCCGAGGCAATGGAGACCAAAGTGAAGAATCTGTTCTCCGACATCAAGATGCCTGCGGACGCAGCTCCGCGTCTGTATCCTTCAGTCAGCGACAACAAGGAACCGATCTATTTCCAGTATGCCGACAAGGAAGCTCCCCACAATATAGTGTTCATCGCCTTCAAGAAAGACGAGACACCGCGCGAACAGCGCAACACCATGGCTTATTGGGTTAACGATCTGGCCGAAGACCTCATCACTACCATGATTGACAACCGCCTCGATGAGTTCAGCCAGAAACCGGAATGTGAATACACTTCCGCAGGCGTATATTACGGCGACTTCTGGGTATCTTCCACCAAAGACGCTTTCAATATCCAGATACAGCCCAAGGGCAGCAACACCGCCGCAGCCACCCCGCAGGCAATGGAAATCATTGCAAGAGCCTGCAAGACTGGTTTCACTGAGAGTGAATACGAACGTGCCAAGAATGAGCTCCAGAGCGTTTATGAGCGTCGCTACAATGAACGCAACAAGACACAGAACAGAACCTTAGGCCAGAAGCTCATACGTCATTTCATAGACAACACCACTCTCGGCGGTCCCGAAATAGACATGCAGCTTTTCAACGCTGTCTCCGCTCAGATTCCCGTAGCTATGCTCAACAAGGAAGTTACTGAACTTCTTACCCCGGAGAACCAGTGTGTGGTAGTGTTCATGCCTGAGAAAGAAGGCTACACCCTCCCCGGCAAGGAAGCCATGCTTTCCGTTATTGAAGGTGCCATGGGCAAGGAATACGAAGCCTATAAGGACGAAGTCATCACCGAGCCACTTATCGCCAAGCTCCCCAAGCCCGGAACCGTCAAGAAGGTTTACGATAACAAGACTTTCGGCACCAAGGAATTCACCCTCAGCAACGGGGTCAAGGTCATCCTCAAGACCACCGATTTCGCAGACGAC
>CAJMDR010000441.1 GCA_905212215.1 uncultured Porphyromonadaceae bacterium | reverse complement strand
TGACAGTTATGGGAGCCGCCGCGACTCCTTTTCGCCTCACTTCACCCGATGGACGTGTAAGAGCTGACATCTCCACCGGCAAAGCACTTGAATACAGCATCCGGTACGACAACACCATGGTGATGCTTCCTTCTACAATAGGCATGACCCTTGCCAACGGCAAGGAAGTAGGCCCTGGCAATGCCAGAAAGACAGGATTCGACATAGTAGACCGTATGGTACCTTCGCCTCTCTATCGCCGTGCCGAGGTGCAAGAGCGTTACAATGGTCTGACGCTCAGCCTGGGCAAAGGGTGGGAAGTGGAGTTCCGCGCATACAACGACGGTGTGGCCTATCGCTTCATCTGCAACTCCGCGAAGCCTTTCGAAGTGAAGGATGAGACGGCAATATATCGCTTCCCCGAAGGTACGCGTGCCACAGCACCATACGTAAGGGCACGTAGGTACAGCGATAATCTCGAGAGCCAGTTCTTTAACAGCTTCGAGAACACATACACTGTGACAGACGCCGACAGTCTCGACCACAGACGACTGATATTTCTGCCGATGGCTCTGCATCCGGACAAGGACGTGAATGTGCTGTTGACAGAATCGGACCTGCGCGACTATCCGGGTATGTATCTCAACGGCACAGACGAAGGTCTGCGCGGTGTGTGGGCACAGGTGCCATCGAAACGTCATCAGGGAGGACACAACAACCTGCAGATGATAACCGATGAACGATACCCGTATATCGCCGCCGTCAAGGGTCCGCGCACTTTCCCATGGCGCATAGCCATGGTGGGCGACGACAGGACCCTCGCCTCCTCTGATCTGAGCTATCTGTTAGGTGAGCCGTCAAAGCTCGCCGACACGTCGTGGATAAAGCCGGGCAAGGTGGCATGGGACTGGTGGAACGACTGGAATCTGCGCGGCGTGGACTTTCCTACCGGAGTCAACAACGACACTTACAAGGCATATATCGACTTCGCCTCACGCAACGGCATAGAGTATGTGATTCTTGACGAGGGATGGGCCGTGAACAAGAAATCCGACCTGATGCAGGTGGTGCCCGAAATCGATCTGCCGATGCTTGTACAGTATGCCAAAGAACGCAATGTGGGACTTATCCTGTGGGCAGGATACACTGCCTTTGACCGAGATATGGAGAATGTGGCCAGACATTACGCCGATATGGGCATCAAGGGCTTCAAGGTCGACTTCATGGACAGCGACGACCAGCTTATCAACGACTTCCTATACCGGGCAGCCGAAACCGGCGCCAGGTATAAATTGGTAATGGACTTCCACGGCACCGCCAAGCCGGCCGGGCTGAACCGCTCATGGCCCAATGTGCTCAACTTCGAGGGTGTGAACGGCCTGGAACAGATGAAATGGTCGCCCGACACGCTCGACCAGGTGCTCTATGACGTTCAGATTCCCTTCCTGCGTCAGGCTTCCGGCCCGATGGACTACACCCAGGGCGCCATGCGCAACGCGACCCGAAGCCAATACTTCCCGGTAAACGATGATCCGATGAGCCAAGGCACACGTAGCCGCCAAATGGCCTTATATATGGTCTTCGACTCTCCACTGAATATGCTCTGCGATAGCCCCTCGAACTATACCGACGAACAGGAATGCACCGATTTCATAGCCTCTGTGCCGACCGTCTGGGATGAGACCCGGGTGCTTGACGCTAAGTTGGGCGAGTACATAGTCACCGCTCGCCGCAAGGGTGACCGCTGGTACATAGGCGGTATCTCCAACTGGAATCCCCGCGACATGGTACTTGACCTCAGTTTCCTGCCCGAAGGCACTCAGCTGGATGTCTTTATAGATGGTGCCAACGCTCATCGCAATGCCCGCGACTACCGCCGGCAGACCATGACAGCATCGAAGCAACTGAAGCTACACGTTGCTCCCGGAGGTGGATTCGCACTCCGCACCAAATAATTCCTCTGTAACCACAGCCACATACAGAGAGTGCGTTCCTACAGACGAACCATTCATTGAATCGTTTATTCCGGGTGGCCCCAATGGAGCTTGGTGCGGAGG
>CAJMDR010000440.1 GCA_905212215.1 uncultured Porphyromonadaceae bacterium | reverse complement strand
GTTTTGAATGACGTTTTTTTTGAACATCAAACTGAACACCCTAATTACTTTCTTATCTTTCTTGATTTCCATACTGTTTACTCTGCGATTGATATTCTCCTTGCCATTGTATCAATTTTATCGTGATAGGTCTGCTGCAAATCATCGGGCAGGAAAGAGATTCCTATCAGTTCATGCCATTTGGGAATGGCTTTAGAGAAGCGATTGAAAAGATTTGCGATTGCTTTCTCATCCATGCCGCTGTCGCTCATGGCCTTCTCGAAGTCTTCGCGCTTTATCCTTTTCTTTTTACCGTTGAGGGTAAGCGCCAGTTCCTCGTCATCCTCAGGCATGGCGAGTGCTGTTGACAGAAGATCGTATGCGGGTGTCAGAATATAATCTTTTGCCGGACGGAATAGGGAGAAGTTTTTCAGGTGCATGTCGGCATTCCCGGTAAGCCACGAGAACAGGACCACCTCCCAGAAATTGACAACATCTAACAGTGGCGCCGCTGAATATTGACGAATCAGTTTTGATATGCGCTCGTATGAACCCTTGTATTTATCCTCGGTAAGCCGTTCCGAAAGCTGGCACATATCTTCCATGGCAATCCTCTCTCCCTTCTTAGTGCGGTCAACACGGCGGGGGATATAGCATAACTCGCCATCGGCAAACCGGATCAGGGAGTGCGGCACGGTCTTTATTCCGGCTGCTTCGGCCATGTGCATGGTCAGGTCTTCGTTCTCCGGCAGATTGGCGAAACGGTCGGTCTGGGGTTTCAGGATAAAACGCCCCCACAGACCCACGATAGTGAATCTCTGAGGCTCTCCGGCATGACCGCGCGATATGTCAAGCGAGAGTTTTGCCTGAACGCCTGTCACCGTTGTGCTTGCGGTAATGATTTCCCGCGCAAGTTCCTTTATATTCGCGCGGGTGTATGGCAACGCCGGAACGGTCGTCGATTCAAATATCTTACGGGCGCAGGCTTTGTGGTAATCAACCTCGCCGGCTTTCAAGGGCTTGTAACAATAAAGACAATTCATTGAAATTTAGAATTTAAAGTTTAGAATTTAGAATTATCTTGATTGCATATTCTGCTTCTTCGATTTTATTATCGCAGTTAACAGAGCCTTTAATTCAGAAGAATCATTGTGAAGAGAACGATACTCGGCCTCGGATAGATAATCTGTTCTATGCAGCAACCTTAACCAATAACACGTTTCACTGCATTCTTTAAGAGAAATATACAGTTTGGCAATGAAATCAGTGTCGCTCTGGGCTTCTTGCGCTTCTGCTATATTTGCTCCTATGCTGGTGCCGCATCTAAGTAGCTGTTTTGATATTACATATTCATGCTTTTCGGATTGCAGAATTCTATAGAGTCTCACAATCCTTACAGCGAAATCCTCGCTTTTGCATACTATAATATTCTCACCCATAACCTTCGGAGTTTAGGATTTAAAGTTTAGAATTTAGAGTTGCGTAGCCTAATTTTCAACTCTCCATTTTCAATTTTCCATTTGCATCGGAACGATGCTGATGTTGCCGATGCAGTCCTTGCAACAGGCAAGTAGCAACGAGAATCTGTCGCGGGCCGATATTTTCCAGCTTTGTTCCGCAATGTCGAGGAGCCAACCTTCGGGGATCAGCCCGTCAAAGAACGGAAACAGCACATTGCTGTGATAAGGTTTGTCGGTCAACGGCATAGTCAGACTTATAGCGACCGCACCATCCGATTTAAGATAATCGGAATCATATCGGAATTCATAACCCGTATCGTCTTCGGTCAGAATCCCGGCAAGCATATTGTTCAAAAATACTTTTGCCTGTTTCATGATTCAGAGATTTTTGCAGGAGTCATTTCGGCGCCGAAAAGCGCCAGCACCTGATTTACTTTGTCAAGGCGCAGTGTCTGCTTGCCCTGTTCAAGTTCACGGACAAAGCGCAGTCCGACACCTGATTTCTGAGACAGGTCAACCTGCGTAAGCCCGAACTGCTTGCGCATCTCTTTTACGAATTTAGCCAATTGAGTCATACGATATATACCCTTTTGGGTGCAAAGATAAC
>CAJMDR010000439.1 GCA_905212215.1 uncultured Porphyromonadaceae bacterium | reverse complement strand
GACGTTCCGGCAGCGGAGATTGTGGTTGTACCCAGACCGCCGGAAGGCGCGAGGTTGGCGGCGAGGGTCTGGAAAGTCATTACTCTCTTTCCCGCTATTGCCGGAGCATGATTAGCGGGAGCCTTCATGACATCAAGCATCCGCTGGGCTGCCGAAATTTCGGCATTGGGAATGAACGTGTTCGGAAGTTGTCCGAGCGTTTTTGCGGCTCTTGCCGGGAGGGTCTCGAAGGAGGTCGGCAAGAAACCGGAAGATTGCAGTGACGCTGAATATCCGGTTGCGGCGAATGCGGCAGCCGATACCAGCAATGCAAGGAATCGGTATCTCATAATTTACTTTTTAGGCATTTCAAAAAAATTTTTTTCGCACAGATTCTACAATGAAAAAACATGGCAAGAACCTCCATGCGGCACCACAAAGGTAATAAAAAATATGCTAATAAACTAATAAATCATTTAGAAAATGCCCCAATTCTTCACCTACATTAATTATAAAAACCATTTTTTACCCCGCCCAACACCCTTTCATTTCTATTTACCAGAGAATCAGAGAAGCCAAACAAGATTGTCCGCTCTATGGTCCCTTTGGTGCTCTGGTCAAAATAAAGACGAAAAAGAGCGGTCGTCCGCACCAGGCAGAACGACCGCTCACGAAAAATACACGCATATGTTTAACCATGCATGTTATGCGATGTAATATGTCCTTGAAGAAGCCTCATCAACTCAATCTCTCATCCACTCACCAACTCATTCTCTCCTCCACTCCCACACAGACGCTCGAAATCATCGGCCACATCCGCGGTCGAAGTCAAAAAAGTTGGAATATTTTGACATACACTTTGCTGTCATGCGTCAATCGCAGGGTAGAGATCCTCAGAATCGAGCGGACGGCGGCGGCTTTGCAGTGCGACGTCCTTTGGGAGGTCTGTTTTGCCCTTCGTTTGATATTAAAACGGCTCAACAGCGCTATGGTTTGCTCTCCACCCCATTTTAACGTATGTGAATACTCCACGCTTCCAACCACTCTACCCTCTCATCCTGGCCCCTTGCAATTTGCCAACATTCCTTCATTGTTTACCCCTGGCATTAGATTTTATTGCAAATTGACACATTAATACTATATTATCTAAATAGTTTCTCTTAAATTTGGCATTTACGTAAAGGTTAATTGACTTTGCAGTCGAACACTTGTATGACTCCCTGCAAGTTTTTCTAAAGACACAAAAGAATTCCGATATTCTATATGACACAAGAAACGCCATCACTCCATAATGCTGGAACTACTAAGCTGAGATTCAACAAGAATATAAGCAAATTTTACTTCAGATCTCTCCTGCTGGTCCTGACAGGGCTGCTGGTAGTGATTCCGCCTGGATTCGCCGAGAGCAAACAAAATGGCATCGCCGAACAAATAAATATTGACATGCGAGTACACAACTCTGTCACAGGAGGTGTGGTGCTTGATACCCTGACAGTTGATTTATTGATGCCGGACTCCACTTTGATTTACAGCCGTCAATTATCTTTCCTGACAAAAAACAACGGGATGCCTATGAATTATGCGCCAATGCGGATAAATGCACCGGGAAAGAATTTCATAATACGTCTGTCGCATCCGGACTATGAGACCTCATATTATCCTGTAGAGGTGGACAAGAACCGGGAAGGTCATTACAATCTTAAAATACGCAAACTGACGAAGCGTGAAAAGGAACATATGCTTGACGAGGTAACCGTAACGGCCTCTGTGGTACAGTTCGTACATAAGGGAGACACATTGCAATACAACGCCGACGCCTTCGAGCTGGCGGAAGGCTCCATGCTCCAGTCACTCATCGCCCGGCTCCCAGGCACCGAGCTGAAGGAGAACGGTCAGATTTATGTCAACGGACGTTTCGTGAACAAGCTGCTACTCGATGGGAAGGACTTTTTCCAGAACGACAAACTTGTACTTCTGCAGAATTTGCCGGCATACACAGTCAGGCACATCCAAGTCTATGAACAAAGGCTCCCGGAACAATTGGCGCGAAACGGTTCGAATGAGCCGGCACTTG
>CAJMDR010000438.1 GCA_905212215.1 uncultured Porphyromonadaceae bacterium | reverse complement strand
CGACGTTCACTACACGCACTATGGCCGTCTCTGCCCGATTGAGACTCCTGAAGGTCCCAACATCGGTCTTATCTCCTCGTTGTGCGTATACGCCAAAATCAATAACCTCGGCTTCATCGAGACTCCTTACCGTAAGGTTACTGACGGAAAGGTAAATCTCAACAATGACGAGGTAATCTATCTGGCAGCAGAGGTGGAGGAGGGCAAGATGATTGCCCAGGGCAATGCCGAGCTGAACGACGACGGTACCTTTATAAACAATAAGATCAAGGCCCGTCTGGACGCTGACTTCCCCATCGCCTCTCCGCAGCAGGTAGAACTGATGGACGTATCGCCGGTACAGATAGCCTCTATCGCCGCATCGCTGATTCCGTTCCTGGAGCATGATGACGCAAACCGTGCGCTGATGGGATCGAACATGATGCGCCAGGCCGTGCCTCTTCTTCGCTCGGAAGCTCCTATCGTAGGCACCGGCATTGAAGGACAGCTCATCAAGGACTCCCGCACCCAGATCATGGCAGAAGGCCCCGGTGTGATAGAGTTCGTGGACAGCACCACCATCCGCATCCGCTACGACCGCAGCGAGGATGAAGAATTCGTTGCCTTCGAGCCGAGCGTGAAGGAATACCGCATACCGAAGTTCCGCCGCACAAACCAGGGTACCACCATTGACCTCCGTCCGATATGCACAGTAGGACAGCGTGTGGAGAAGGATGACATCCTCACCGAGGGTTACTCCACCCAGAACGGCGAGCTGGCACTCGGCCGCAACCTCAAAGTTGCATTCATGCCTTGGAAAGGCTACAACTATGAGGATGCCATCGTGCTCAATGAGCGCATGGTACGTGAAGATATTCTTACTTCCGTACATGTGGACGAATACACTCTTGAGGTTCGCGAGACCAAGCGCGGTATGGAAGAGCTTACCAGCGATATTCCCAACGTTTCGGAGGAAACCACCAAGGACCTTGATGAACGTGGCATAATCCGCGTAGGCGCTTATGTGAAGCCCGGCGACATCATGATCGGCAAAATCACCCCGAAAGGCGAGAGTGACCCGACTCCGGAGGAGAAACTTCTCCGTGCTATCTTCGGTGACAAGGCCGGTGACGTTAAGGATGCTTCACTGAAAGCAAATCCGAGCCTGAAGGGCGTTGTGATAGGCACTAATCTGTTCTCCCGCGCCAACAAGAAGAAGACAGGCCGCAAGAACGCCAACGAGCAGATCACACAGCTCGACGAGGAATTCAAGGGCCGTCAGGACGAACTGCGCAAACTCATGGTGCAGAAGATGTCCACACTGCTTGCCGATTCTGTTTCTCAAGGCGTGAAGGATTTCATCGGTGAGACCAAAGTCGCCGAGGGCACACCGTTCCGCGAGGTGAATTTCGGAGCCATGGACTACGAGACGGTGAACGTGAACAACTGGACCAACGACGAGCGCATCAACAAGATGGTTCGTGAGCTGATAACCAACTATCTGCGCAAGAGCAAGGAGATAGAGAGCCAGCTTCGCCGTCGCAAACTCGACATCACCATCGGCGACGAGTTGCCTTCAGGCATCATGCAGATGGCCAAGGTCTACATCGCCAAGAAGCGTAAGATCGGTGTCGGCGACAAGATGGCAGGCCGCCACGGCAACAAGGGCGATGAAGCGGCTGCGACAGCCATCAACATGGTCAAGTTGCAGATCGACATGGAAGCCGCTTCCCCCGACCACGAACCCGACCGGCGGAACATCAACTGACGACTTTGGTACAGATATTAAAGGGAGCCTTTCATAGGCTCCCTTTTTTGCGGCGTTTCCGGCGGTGCGTAGCGGTTATCAGTTGCGTCCGTGTGTCATGACCTATGATCCGTGTCCTGTGCTCTGGGAACCGTGCTCCGTGAACCGTGTGCTGTGCGTCTTGAACTCGTGTGCCCGCGAGTTGTGTGTCCGTGTCGGCGCCCGTGCGTCCCTCTCCGCCGCCTGATATGCTCCGGGGCGCCATTCACGGCTTGGACGGAAAGGCATGTGCCTCGGGCCCGGCGGGCCCGGCCTTCGGAGGCCTGTAC
>CAJMDR010000437.1 GCA_905212215.1 uncultured Porphyromonadaceae bacterium | reverse complement strand
GCGCCTACGCCGACGGCATATACCGGTACCGGGTTACCCGTATGGTTGCTTGTCGTCCAGCCTATGCCGAGCTTGGAGTTGAAGAGGTCGAATACCTGCTCCGCATACTGGTTGAAATCATTGTAGAGCGTCTTTACATCGCGTCCTTTACCCTGATGGAAGATACGCTCGAAACTTTCGCGAAGCTCCTTCTCCTGCTTCTCCGACACCTTCACCGCGCCGAAGAAGCCGAGATTCTGACCCAGGAACTCGCGCATCATGGGCCACGTAAAGCCTTTTCCCTCCTTGTAACGCGCCTTGCAGTAATCCGAGAAACGGTCCTTGCTGATACGCTGGAAATCGACCAACGACAAGTCGGGGCGGCGGTTGTCGCGGCGTCCCAGCGCCATGCCGCCGGTATCATGGTCGGCAGTGACTACAATCAGCGTCTCGTCGGGATGTTGCAGATAGAACTGGTAAGCCACATCTATGGCCTTCTGGAAGTTAAGAACCTCCTTTATCACCGCGCCGCCGTCGTTGGCATGAGCCGCCCAGTCGATGTTTCCTCCCTCAATCATAATGAAGAAGTTCGGATAATCCTTGTCCGTACGGTTATATACCTGGTTCAGGGCCGCCTTGGTAATCTGCTGGAGAGTGAGGGCTCCCGGCAGCGAGTCGATGGTATATCCCACCTGCGCTCCCTCAGGATGTTCGGCAAGCAGTATGGCCTTATAGGGCGACGTCTTCAGCGCCGCCAGCGAGTCGGCGTTATGCGTCAGAGTGAATCCTGTGTCGTGCATCAGTCCGTACCACTTCGGGTCGGGGTTGCCGAGGCTGTCCTGCGCTCCCTTCAGCATGGGGAAGCCGAAGAACGAGAAATGGCTCTTGGCAATCTGCGGTGCTATGACACGCCGATCCGAACGGTTGTAGGCGTTGGCGTAAAAAGCCGATGGAGTGGCATCGTCGCCGAACACCGACGAGCCTATGCCCACACGGTATCCGGCATGGAAAAGGGCGTAGGAAATACTTTTTATCGGCAGCGAGTCAGGAGTCACCGCCACCATGTAATTGTTCGTTTTCTCACCTGTGGAGAGCGCTGTACCCGCCGCGGCGGAATCGGTGATGGGGTTATTGGCGGAATGAGTACGCACCTGGCCGCCATAGGGGAAAGTGAGCATCAGCAAAGGGTCGGTGTTGCCAAGCACCATGCGGTTATAAGCCTCGGTGGTGTGGACATGACCCATGCCCATGCCGTCGCCGATGAAATAGAAAATATATTTAGCCTTTGTCTGAGCACCGAGCAATGCCGGCACAAATGCCAACAGAAAAATCAGTATTCCTCTCTTCCTCATAATTAATTTTGCCTTATGAATATGAATTATGAATTTTCAATTCCCATTCGTCTCCTCCCTCAGCCGGTATTCCGAACGTATCACATCGAACTCCTCCGGTCTTTCCCTCAGCAGAGCCGTAAGAGGCGCCGGGTCGAAGTCCGCCATGATGCGTTCCTCGGTAAGCGTTTCCGGCATACGGTACTCCCCTTCCAATCCCTCTGTGTCCGGCACAAAGCCGAAATGTTTTCCCACGGCCTGCAACGCCATGCGGGTAGCCCGCTGTTTCCCCTGACGCGAATAGCCGGCGATGTGAAATGTGGCGCTGTCCACAAGTTCAAGAAGCTCGCGGCTTATCCTCGGCTCACCCTCCCAGCAATCAATCGCGGCACGGATTTTTCCTTCGCGAAGTACCTTTACAAGCGCATCGGTATCCGTCACTCCTCCCCTTGCCGCATTTATCAGCAATGCTCCGGGGCGCATCAGATCCATTATCCTGTCATCCACAAGATGATGCGTGGCGAATCTCCCAGTCTTGGTGTAAGGAGTATGCAGCGTCAGCACATCGCACCACCCCGCAATCTCCTCCAACGACGCATACTCAACTCTTCCACTCATCAACTCAGCCACTCCTCCACTCTTCAACTCAGCCTCTCTCTTCGGAGGATCGCTCACCAGCACCTCGGCGCCGAGAGCTTTTCCCCATGCCGTCACTATCGAACCCACATTACCGCAGCCTATCACGC
>CAJMDR010000436.1 GCA_905212215.1 uncultured Porphyromonadaceae bacterium | reverse complement strand
CGCGAGCGTCTGGAACGTGAACTGGACAAGAACCTTGCCCTGCGCGTGGAAAATGGCGACAGGGAGGATTGCTGGACGGTCTTCGGCCGTGGTGTGCTGCATCTCAGTATCCTTATCGAGACCATGCGCCGCGAAGGTTACGAGCTTCAGGTTGGCCAGCCTCAGGTAATCATAAAAGAAATTGACGGCTGCAAATGCGAGCCTGTGGAGACCCTCAGCATCAACGTGCCGGAGGAATATTCCTCGAAAGTGATTGACATGGTCACACGCCGCAAAGGTGAGATTGTGAGCATGGAAACTCAGGCAGACCGTATCAATATAGAGTTCCATATTCCGTCGCGCGGCATCATAGGTCTCCGCAACAATGTGCTTACCGGCACTGCGGGCGAGGCGATCATGAGCCACCGTTTCCTTGAGTTCCAGCCTTGGAAAGGTGAGATTGAGCGTCGTACCAACGGCTCCCTGATAGCGCACGAGAGCGGTACGGCTTATGCCTATGCCATAGACAAGCTGCAGGACCGCGGCCGCTTCTTCATCTTCCCCCAGGAAGAAGTGTATGCCGGCCAGGTGGTGGGTGAGAATGCCAAGGACAACGATATTGTCGTGAACGTTACCAAGTCCAAGAAGCTTACCAACATGCGAGCCAGCGGCGCCGATGACAAGGCCCGCATCGTTCCGCCGGTTGTGTTCTCCCTTGAAGAGGCACTGGAATACATAAAGGAAGATGAATATGTTGAGGTAACGCCGCATCATATCCGTCTCCGCAAGATTCTGCTTGACGAGAACGACCGCAAACGCGCTGCCCGCTGACGTCTGTGCCTTAAACTAACCTCTCAAACCTTATCATTGAAGTTGTTTCGACTTATTTCTTTGTTAAGATTTAGCCGGATATTCGAGTGGATTTTCATCCGCGAAGAGGGAGCGATGCGGGCATCGTGACCGATGAGGGGATGAAAATACGCCGGATAGATGGCTGAAGATTGACAAAGAGAATGAAATCATTAACTCAACTTCTTCATTGAAATTCGTAAATAAGTAGAAACAACTTCAATGATTGTTCAGCGCATATTCCTCATACTCGCCGCACTTATTGCACTCCCCTTAGGAGCGCACAGCCAAACCGACGCACTGAGCTTGGCGGTGGAGGAATGTGACCGCACTCCGCTCTATGGCGCCGAAGGAATATGGCTTCTCCCCGACGACCATATCTATGTGCTGGTGAAACGCATTTCCCCTTCCGAGCTGCCGGAATACAGCATGAGGGTTCTTGCGAGCCTCGACGGAAAGACAAAGGTGGGAAGCATTCTCGGCACCTTGAAAACCACCGTAGCCGCCAAAACTTTTACAGCCTCGCTCCCTACGCGCCGTAGCAAGAATGCCTTTACCGGCTTCAAGCAGGTAGAATTGCGACTACAGGACGACGGCAGGACACTGACGATAGTGCGCAAGAACAATCCTTTCCGGTTCAGTCTGTCGCCGCTATCGCTGTTGCCCGGATTCTGGCGTATGGTGCGCCTCAGCATCTCCCCGCAAAAGAACGAAGAACAACGCGGCCTGATAAAGGTGTATCCTGCCAACGACAATAACTCCACGCCATGCGCCACTCCGCGATATCTATGAACAAAGCCATCACCTTGCTCATCTTCCTTGTGGCTGCTATATGCTGCCTGCCTTCTGCTAATGCCCGCAAACGGGTCAGCGACCGCAGCAACAAGGTCTATGTGCCGCAAAAGAAAAAGAGAAGCGACTGGAAGAGGGGAAAGATGGAAATTACCCGCAATGACCCCGACCGCCTGTTATTGGACTCGGTGGTTTACCGAGGCTTCGATAAACCGTCGTCGGCCGACATGGAGTCGTTCATCGTCACCAACCGCACTTCGCGTTCCCTTTCCGGATTCAGCGTAGAGATTACATATCTTTCTTCCGACGGTGAGATGCTGCACCGCCGTACCGTGGAACAGCCATTTTATATTCCCCAGGGAGAAAGCCGTAAATGCGACGTGCGGAGTTTTGACCGCAACCATTCTTTCTATTATCACCTCAGCAACGGTGGCCGCAGCGGA
>CAJMDR010000435.1 GCA_905212215.1 uncultured Porphyromonadaceae bacterium | reverse complement strand
GGAACCGGACGATGATTCCCGGGCACCGCACGAAGCACTGCGCATTGCCCGGCTGATAGGTGTGGACGCCATAGTGGCCGACACCGCAGCACATTATCTTGACCAATAAGAAAGTTGTACATCTGAAATGCAGAAGAGTAAATTAGGATTAGATTTTGAGAAAGTAAAGCACGCCAAGGAGGTTGCACGCCGCATTGCGGACGATGTTCAGCGCTTCGTGGAAGGCTACAGCACCGTCGCCGTGGAGCGTACACTGTGCCGCCTGTTAGGTGTTGACGGCATCGACTCCAACGAGGTGCCCCTTCCCAACGTGCTGGTCAATTCGTTGAAAGAAAAAGGTGTGCTTGGCGAAGGAGTGATGTACTTCCTCGGCAACGCCATCATAGAGACAGGCCTCGACCCGCAGGCAATAGCGGAAAAGGTGGCCGAAGGAAACCTCGACATCACCGAACTGCCGGCCCACAGCGCCGAAGAAGTGGCTGCTGCCCTTGAGCCGTATGTGCAGTCAGCACTGAAACGAATCAAAGACCGCCGCGCAAAGAAAGAGAATTATCTGAACACCATAGGCGAAGGACCGAAACCGTATCTTTACGTAATTGTCGCCACCGGCAACATCTACGAGGACGTTATCCAGGCCCAGGCAGCGGCACGACAGGGCGCCGACATCATCGCCGTGATCCGCACCACAGGCCAAAGCCTTCTCGATTATGTGCCTTACGGTGCCACCACAGAGGGCTTCGGCGGCACTTTCGCCACACAGGAGAACTTCCGCATCATGCGCAAGGCTCTTGACGAGGTTGGCGAGGAAGTAGGCCGCTACATACGCCTCTGCAACTACTGCTCAGGCCTCTGTATGCCTGAAATCGCAGCCATGGGCGCCCTGGAAGGCCTTGACGTCATGCTCAACGATGCTCTCTACGGCATCTTGTTCCGCGACATCAACATGCAGCGTACTCTGGTTGACCAGTTCATGAGCCGCGTAATAAACGGCTATGCGGGAGTGATCATCAATACCGGCGAGGACAATTACCTCACCACCGCCGATGCGGTGGAAGAAGCTCACACCGTGCTGGCCTCAGACCTCATCAACGAACAGCTGGCACTCATGGCCGGTCTGCCGGAAGAGCAGATGGGTCTTGGCCATGCCTTCGAGATGGATCCGGCCCTGGAGAACGGCTTCCTGCTGGAACTGGCCCAGGCTCAGATGATTCGCGAGATTTTCCCCAAGGCGACTCTGAAATACATGCCTCCCACGAAGTTCATGACAGGCAACATTTTCCGCGGCCATATCCAGGATGCCCTCTTCAACATGATAGGCATTTGGACCAACCAGGGAATACAGCTGCTCGGCATGCCCACCGAGGCTATACACACTCCTTTTATGAGCGACCGCTATCTCTCCATCGAGAACGCCAAATACATCTTCGGCAACATGAAGAGCATCGGCGACGAGGTAGAGTTCAAGAAAGACGGCATCATCCAGCGCCGCGCCCAGGAGGTACTGGCCAAGGCCACCGAGCTTCTGGAACGCATGGAGCAGGAAGGCCTCTTCTCAGCTCTCGAGAAAGGCATTTTCGCCGATGTGAAACGCAGCAAGACAGGCGGCAAAGGCCTTGACGGCGTTGCTCCCAAAGGAAAGAACTACTACAATCCGTTTATCCAATTAATGTTAGACCGTAAGTAAACCATGAGCGAAGGACTATATTCCACAGAGAAGAAAGATTACGACAAAACTCTCGACCTTACTCGCATCAAGCCTTACGGCGACACGATGAACGACGGCAAGACTCAGCTCAGCTTCACCTTGCCGGTCCCGGCGGGAGAAGAGGCCATAGAAGCCGCCAAACAGCTTCTGCGCCAGATGGGCTTCGAGAACCCTCTCATTGTCTATCACCGCGAGCTCACTCCGGGCTTTACCTTCTTCAATGCCTATGGCTCCTACACAGGCACCATCGACTACACCAAAATCCATGTGCCAAAGGTTGAAGGCCAGAAATGGGGCATGGAGGAATGTGACGCCTATATCCGCGAGAACATTGGCCGTCCGCTGGTAATGGTAGGCGCCAGCACAGGCACCGACGCCCACACC
>CAJMDR010000434.1 GCA_905212215.1 uncultured Porphyromonadaceae bacterium | reverse complement strand
ACAAGACCGTCGACGCCCATGCTCTTCTACCCGCCAGGGAGATGACCGACTACCTCTGCGCCCATGCCTTCGACGCACGCCTCCTCGCGGACACCCCGGACCTCTACCTGATAGCAATCCGAGGCCTTAAGAGCATGTAGGGTCGCGTCCGACAACAGTTGCCGGAAAGTCCTTTAGACCCCGTCTTTAAAAGGTTGTTTCTTAACATCCTCTTAAACTATAAAAAGCACCGTGACCTCGCGGTCACGGTGCTTTAATGAAAAAGATTCTGGGTATTTTACTACCCCATTGTTTAACTAATGTTCCTGCAAAAAGAACCCAACTTTCTATTCTTCCGCCAGCAAAATCTCCTCGAGCTTGCGAAGGCCTTCGGTGGCGGTGGCTTTAATCACCGTCACACCGGGTATGCCGCTGATGTCGCCGGGGCTGGGATCTATATAATAAATCGGTGTGCCACGGCGCACGAACTGGAGCAGGGAGGCGGCGGGATACACTACCAGCGAGGTCCCTATCACCACGAATATGTCGGCCTGGCGCACTATGTCCACGGCTTTCTCAATGTTCGGCACAGGCTCCTGAAAGAAGACGATGTGCGGACGCATGGGGTCGCCGTTCTTGCCGCGGGTCTCCATGGTGATGTCGGGGTTCTCAGGGTCAATGTCCTCTACGTACGAGGCATCGTAGACCGACTGCATCTTCATTATCTCGCCGTGTAGATGCAATACGTTTGTGGAGCCTGCCTTTTCGTGCAGGTTGTCCACATTCTGAGTGATGATGTCCACCTGGAAATGTTTCTCCAGGTCTACAAGGATGCGGTGCCCTTCGTGGGGCATGCAGTCCTGGTACTGGCGACGGCGGGCGTTGTAGAACTCGAGCACAAGCTGCGGGTTACGGCGGAACCCGTCGGCAGAGCAGACGTCCATCACGTTATGGTTTTCCCAGAGACCTCCGGCATCGCGGAAAGTGGTTATGCCGCTCTCGGCGCTCATGCCGGCTCCGGTAGAGATTACGAGGTGCTTTTTCATCAGACAGTGAGAATTTCCTTCTCCTTGTCGGCGAAAATCTCGTCGATGCGTTTCATGAAGCGGTCGTGGATTTTCTGCACTTCAGCTTCCGCATCGCGTTCGGAGTCTTCACTGAGTCCTTTCTTAATTTCCTTCTTGAGGCCGTCGATGGCTTCGCGGCGGGCGTTGCGCACGGATACTTTTGCATTCTCGGCCTCCGCTTTCGACTGTTTAACGAGCTGTTTGCGGCGTTCTTCGGTGAGCGGGGGAATGCCGAGGCGTATCACTTCGCCGTTGTTTTCGGGGGTGATTCCGAGCTGTGAGTCGATAATAGCTTTCTCTATTACCTTGAACATGCTCTTCTCCCAGGGAGTGATCGCTATGGTCCGGGCATCCGGCGTGGAGACGTTGGCCACCTGGTTTACAGGGGTCTGGGTGCCGTAGTAGTCCACCTTTATGCCGTCGAGCAGTTTGGGCGACGCCTTTCCGGCGCGGATGTGCGACAGTGCGTCGTCAAGGTATTCAACCGCCATCTCCATTGATTCGGTGGCAAGGTCGAGATATTCTTTTACTTCCATGGCTTGCGTATGATTTAGTTCAGGGAGCATCCCCGATTGCAAAGGTAACAATAAAATCCGGACCCTGCAACAGCCTGACCGCTTGTTTTCCTCTTTTTCTCAATTTATTGCCTCTCCCACTCTTTTTCGGTAAGCCGAAAGAACCTTTAAACCATAAAAAGTGTTAACAAACATACCTTTTTCGCGGTTATCCCTCAAAAAACTTCCTCTACCTCTTGCTCCGTAACGGCAAAAATCACTAAATTTGCATTTGGAAATTCCCGCGGGAGACGACAAACCTCTGTCATGCCAGTTTTTTCCGCGGCCATTTCCGACAAATGCCTCTGTAGTTCAACGGATAGAATAGAAGTTTCCTAAACTTTAGATAGGAGTTCGATTCTCCTCGGAGGTACAACTGTTTCCAATGCGAACTGACTAAACAAAAACAAACTACCCAACGATATGAAATTTCGACACCTTCTGCCCGTACTGGCACTCTGCAGCCCTCTGGCCGCCCTGGCAGTACCCGCTTATCCG
>CAJMDR010000433.1 GCA_905212215.1 uncultured Porphyromonadaceae bacterium | reverse complement strand
GATGCGACAGGACGGGCAAGACTCACATGACCATTATGAACCGGGTCGAAGGAGCCGGGGAATATTATAGTCTGTTCCAAGCGTAATAAATTTCTTGGAGTCTTACTGCGACACGAATGCAAGAATAAGCCTTCTAACCTCTTCCACCGCATGGGGCAGAGAATCGTTTACTACTCTTGCATCGAATTGCGGGGCGAAGCCTAATTCGTAGTCTGCCTTGGCAAGGCGGCGGCCAATGGTTTCGTCGCTGTCGGTGCCCCGGCTGCGAAGACGCCGTTCCAGTTCCTGCATCGATGGTGGCTCAAGAAAAATGCACAATGCTTCTTTGCCGAATGCTTTTTTGATGCTCAGAGCTCCCTTGACGTCGACATCCATGATGAGGTTACGTCCTGAATCCGTCACCCGTTTCACTTCGCTGAGCAATGTGCCGTAGCAGCATCCCGGATACACCTCTTCCCATTCCACAAAGCGCCCCTCTTTCGCATAATTAGAGAACTCTTCCGGACTGAGAAAATAATATTCCCGGCCGTTCTGTTCCTTGCCGCGGGGAGCACGGCTGGTAGCGGAGATGGAAAAACCGAGATGCAGGTCGGGCTGTTGCATCAGCTCATTGATAACGGTAGATTTGCCTGTGCCCGATGGTGCTGACAATGCTATTATCTTACCTTTCCCTGTCGCCATTTACAATACGTTGAGGACTTGTTCCTTAATTTGTTCGAGATGGTCCTTCATCATCACCACTATGCGCTGAATGTCGGCATGGTTCGCTTTTGAGCCGAGGGTGTTGATTTCGCGTCCCATTTCCTGGGCTATGAAACCGAGTTTCTTTCCCTGGCCTCCTTCCGGCAGCTCGAGGGTTTCGATGAAGTAGTCAAGGTGTGCGCGAAGGCGGGTTTTCTCCTCTGTTACATCCAGTTTCTCCAGATAGAAAATCATTTCTTGTTCCAGACGGTCATGGTCGTATTCCGGCGCAGTGATGCGGGTGAGCTGTTCCTCTATCCGGGCTCTGATTTTAGGTACCCGCTCTTTCTCAAAAGGCTCCACACGGTCAAGCAGTTCTCCGATAGCGGCGATGGCGCTACGGAAAAACTTCTCCAGTTTCAGGCCTTCTCGTTCACGAAAATCCTGAAGATTATGTAAAGCCTCCATAGTGGCCTCGGCTATGGCATTCTGTTCCTGACGCTCTTCATTTTCGGTAGTCTCCTGCGAATGTAAGGCGTCGGGGAGGCGAAGCAAGGTGGCATACCAGTCTTCGGGAACGGGAAGTTCCAGTTCCTGAGCCATGCGCTCCAGCTTTCGCTTGTATTCTTTCAATACAGGAATGTTGAGGTCGGCCGAGGCTTCAGCGCCTATGTTTTCTGCCGTCACCGTACATTCCACCTTGCCGCGTTGCAGTCCGGCCGTGAGTTCCGGACGCAAGGAGACTTCCACCTCGCGCCATGAGCCGGGAACACGTATGCTGAGGTCGAGTTGCTTGCTGTTCAGCGAACGCAGCTCAACGGTAAATTTCCTTCCTGTTGTCTGTCTCTGGGCTCTCCCGAACCCTGTCATTGAGTAAATCATCTGATGGATTGTTTACAATGAACGATAGCGGATACGGTGCGGAGCATCGATTTTGCCGTCGCGTTTCTTGCGGAATTCCTCATACTCAGAGTATGAGCCCTGATAGAAAGTGACCTTGCTGTCACCCTCGAAAGCAAGTATATGGGTGGCTATACGGTCAAGGAACCAGCGGTCATGGCTGATTACTACTGCACAGCCGGCAAAGTTCTCCAGACCTTCTTCCAATGCCCTGAGGGTGTTGACGTCGATGTCGTTGGTGGGTTCGTCAAGAAGAAGTACATCAGGTTTACCAAAAAGCGCTTTTGCAAGGAGGACTTTCACCTTGTCACCATTAGCTAATTCGCTCATATTTTGATAGTGAAGGTCTTCTGAGATATTTAGGTTCTGAAGCAATTGTGAGGCTTCGCTTTCAGCTTCCCAACCACCTAATTCAGCAAAGAGTCCTTCTAGTTCAGCAGCACGGACACCATCTTCATCTGAAAAATCTTCCTTCATGTAGATGGCTTCCTTTTCCTTCATGATCTGGTACAGTCTTGCAT
>CAJMDR010000432.1 GCA_905212215.1 uncultured Porphyromonadaceae bacterium | reverse complement strand
CCCGCCGCCGGTCTGCACTTCAGCCGCGAACTGCTGAAACGCCTTGAGATAAAGGGCGTAAACCAGACCTTTGTGACGCTTCATTCCGGCCGCGGCAATTTCCGCGACATAGACGTGGAAGACCTCTCCAAGCATCACATGGACTCGGAGTGCATGGAGGTGAACGACGAACTGGTTCAGATGGTGAACGATGCCCACGACCGCGGCAACAACATCTGTGCCGTAGGCACCTCGGTTATGCGTGCCGTGGCAAGTGCGGTGTGCATGAACGGACATCTGATGAGCTACGAGGGCTGGACCAACAAGTTCATCTATCCGCCCTACGATTTCCAGGTGTGCACGTCGATGATAAGCAACTTCCACCTCCCCTACTCCACCATGCTGATGATGGTGTCGGCTTTCGGCGGCTATAACCTGATAATGGAGGCATACCGCATTGCAGTGGAAGAGAAATACCGTTTCGGCGCTTACGGCGACGCCATGCTGATTTTACGATAGAAAGCCTTTGGAGTTCTGTGAGAACTGTGAGTTCCGGGAGAACTATGAGAAGGCTCCGCTAAACGAAAGAAACGCCGGAATTGTTAATATAACCGAACCGGGTGTCACCAGCCACAACCTGCCGTTGAAGGCTCAGGGATGAACGCCCCAACAAACACATACATTCTACATACACAAAATATGGCAACCTACCTTACCCAAGAGGGTTTTGACAAAAAAATGGAAGAACTGACGGCGCTGGAGTCCCAGCGTCCCGCCATCAAGCAGGCCATTGCCGAGGCCCGCGACAAGGGCGACCTCAGCGAGAATGCCGAATATGACGCCGCCAAGGAGGCTCAGGGCATGCTCGAAATGAAGATAGCCCAGCTGAAGGATCTTATCGCAACAGCACGAATCATAGACGATTCCAAGCTGAACACAGAAACGGTTCAGCTGCTCAATAAAGTAACCATACGCAACGTCCAGTCGAACATGACCATGACCTACTGGATCGTTACCGAGAACGAAGCCAATCTCGCCGAGAAAAAGATAGCCTCCAACACTCCCATTGCTCAGGCATTGCTCGGCCATTCCGTGGGCGACCAGGTTCAGGTGAAGGCACCCGCCGGAATCATCAATTTCGAGATTGTCAAAATAGAAATCTAAAAAACAGCCTCATACACCGGCACCCTTTCCGGATGCCGGTGTTTTTAAGAGTTCCGTTACCATGACTGTATTCTCCAAAATCATCAACGGCGAGATTCCCTGCTACAAAATAGCGGAGGACGACAACTTCTTCGCCTTTCTCGACATAAACCCGGTAAACTGGGGCCATACCTTAGTGGTTCCCAAGCATGTCACCGACTATATCTTCGACATGCCAGACAGCGAGCTGGAGGCTATGATACTCTTTGCCAAACGTGTGGCAAAGGCCATAAAGAACGCCATGCCGTGCCGCAAGGTGGGAATGGCTGTGATAGGCCTTGAGGTGCCTCATGCTCACATACACCTTGTGCCGCTAAAGACAGAGGGGGATATGAACTTCGGCAAGAAAATCCCGAACCCGGACCCGGACAAGATGTCGCAGATTGCGAAAGCTATTTCGCAGGCCTACAACGAGGCAAACAGCGCGGACTGAGAACCGTAGCCTCCGCTGAGCGGAGGCCGGCGACACAGGACTCCGGTATCAACTTTACATTCCCAAGAGAAACATTCCCAAGAAAAGCACGTATATAAAACCGCCCTTCAAAGCTATGGAGAACTTCAATCTTTGCCTGAGCACAGACTATATTTTCGGACGCGGCGCGGAGAAGCGTGTCGGCACCGAAGCAAAACGCTACGGCGCCCATGTGGCGTTAGTGGTGTGCGGACATTCGTCGGCACGCAAGAGCGGACTGCTGCAACGTGTCCTTGACAGCCTTGAGGAGGCCGGCATCCGCACTGTGCCAATGGAGGGCATAGACCCGAATCCTACCGACGACCGCGTCTACGAGGGCATAGACCTTTGCCGTGAGGCCGGAGTGGACTTCATAGTGGCGGTAGGCGGTGGCTCCGTCATCGACACTGCCAAGGCAATCGCCTTAGGAGTTCCTTACAAAGGTGACTTCTGGGATTTCTACAGCGGAAAAGCGAAACCCGC
>CAJMDR010000431.1 GCA_905212215.1 uncultured Porphyromonadaceae bacterium | reverse complement strand
CCCAGCCAATGACGACTCAGATTAAGGGGCGCGGCAACTATTCATGGTGGGGATTCGACAAGAAACCTTACCGCCTTAAACTTGACAGCAAACAGCCTCTGATGGGCCTGGACAAGAGCAAGCATTTCGGCCTGTTGGCGCATGCCGACGACAACAAGGCGTTTCTTCGTAATCCCGTAGGCTTTAAAGCCTCCGAACTGATTGGGTTGCGGTGGACGCCGAAGCAGAAGCCGCTGGAATTAGTGCTGAACGGTGAATACAGAGGACTTTATTTCCTGACCGAGCTGATTCGCGTCGATGAGAAACGGGTAGACATTGTAGAACAACCGGACAATATCTCGCAGCCGGACTCCATTACGGGCGGATGGCTCGTGGAGATAGATAATTATGACACCGACCCTCACATAACAGTCATGGAGGGTGACAGCAACTATCCCATAATCTTCACATATAAGACTCCTGAAGAGTTGTCGGCAGCCCAGGAACAGTTCCTGACGCAGCAGATGTCGGCCATAAACAATGCTATTTATACTAATGACAAATCTTCTACGGAATGGGAGAAATATGTTGATATTGATGAACTGGCAAAATTCTACATAGTGCAGGAGATAGTAGACAATTACGAATCCTTCCATGGCTCATGTTACCTCTACCGCGACATGGGAGCGGACAGGAAATGGAGCTTCGGCCCTGTGTGGGACTTCGGTTCGGCATTCAACTACGATAAGTCGCAATATATTTACGAAGGCCGCGAGCATCATCAGGTATGGATACGCGAACTCTGCCGCTTTCCCCGCTTCATGAACAGGGTAAAGGAACTTTGGGCCGATTTCTATCAGAATCATCTCGATGAGCTTTATGCTTACGTGGACTCATATTCTTCACAGATTGCCGAGGCGGCGAAAGCTGACCGCAAGCGATGGCCGGGATATGGCGCCGCAGACTATGCCGCGGCTGTATCTTTGGTGAAAGAGCGTCTCCGTTCCTCAGCCAAATGGCTGGGGAAGCAGGGGGGGGGTGTGCCGAAAGCTGTTTATAAGGTATATTTCCGCGACAATGTCTCTCCTGCCTGGAGTAATGTGAAAGTGTGGATATGGGACAAAGGCGACAATAACCACGGCTATTCCGGTAGCTGGCCCGGATGTGACATGACCTTCAATGCAGCCGAAAATGTCTGGCATTATGCTTTCGAGGCTGACCAGGCATTGACAGGCCCCTGGATTCTCTTCAACGAGGGACAGGCCGGAACAGGACATCAGACAGCGGATTTCGAGCTTAAGAACAACGGCCTTTATAACCGCAATGGCTATCTGGGCGTGGATGATATAGCGAATGACAATGGGTTACGGCTGACTCCCGGAACAGGATATATAGAGGCTGAGACGCCTACTGTCATGACGCTGACGCTTTACACGATTACGTGTCAGTCAATAGTGGTGAAACTGGCTCCCGGCATCAACCGCATAGAGTTGCCGCGTGGAATGTACATTGTATCCGGCAGGAAACTGTTGGTTAAATAAACGAAACGGATTGCTCGGCAACCTATTTGCATAGCCCTCTATTTTTTTGTAACTTTGCACTCTGAAATTTTCCCCTTCAACGGGGAGGAAAACTAATTACATCAATGCAGGATATACGTAATATTGCAATTATTGCACACGTCGACCATGGCAAGACTACTCTTGTTGACAAAATGCTTATGGCCGGCCACCTTTTTCGCGACAACCAGAACACAGGAGAACTGATTCTTGACAACAACGATCTGGAACGTGAACGAGGCATAACTATCCTGTCCAAGAATGTGTCGATAAACTACAAAGACACTAAAATCAACATCATTGACACTCCGGGGCACGCCGACTTCGGTGGAGAGGTGGAACGTGTGCTGAACATGGCCGATGGATGTCTGCTTCTGGTGGATGCCTTTGAAGGTCCTATGCCGCAGACGCGTTTCGTGCTTCAGAAGGCCCTTGCGCTGGGCAAGAAACCCATCGTGGTCATCAACAAGGTCGACAAACCCAACTGCCGCCCCGAAGTGGTCAACGAGCAGGTTTTCGATCTGATGTTCACGCTCGACGCCACCGAGGAGCAGCTCGACTACAAGACGATCTACGGCTCGGCCAAACAGGGCTGGATGTCGCACAAATGGAAC
>CAJMDR010000430.1 GCA_905212215.1 uncultured Porphyromonadaceae bacterium | reverse complement strand
GTATCCTTATCTCTTGCGATGAAACCGGTTTCGACACCTCAGCCATGACCGGAGAAAGCGTTCCCCGATCATTCCGTCGCGGCGAGGAAATCAGTGCCGGGCTTATCCCTGTGGAACGAGAGATAAGGCTGCGGGTAACCAAGCCATATAAGGACTCCGCCATGATGCGCATAATGCGTATGATAGAGGATTCATCGGCTAACCGCTCCCATTCCGAGAGTGTGTTGCGCAGAATCACCAAGTGGTACACTCCGGCAGTCCTTGTGGCAGCAATATTGCTTTTCACAATGCCCTGGTTGGCGAGTCTTTTCACCCCCTCATTTACTTTTCACTGGGAAGAATGGCTCCGGCGGTCGCTTGTTTTCCTCGTCTGCTCTTGTCCCTGTGCCTTGGTAGTGAGCATTCCACTCACCTATTTCGCATCCATCGGCATAGCGTCGAAACACGGCATCCTCTTCAAGGGGCACAGACAGCTTGACGACATGCGCAAGTTCACCTTGCTTCTCCTCGACAAGACAGGAACCGTCACCACCGGCAAGTTCCATGTCACAAACATCCATTCCTTCGGCAGCAGTACGCAGGAAGAAATCCTTGCCATTGCGGCGGGAGTAGACACGGAAAGCTCACATCCCCTTGCCACGGCAATCTGCAATGAAGCTGGGGCAAGAAACATCAAACCAACTAAAATGACAGATGTAAGGAGCGTCAGCCACGGCATGGAGGCTCTTCATAATGGCAGGAAAGTGCTTGTCGGCTCCCCCACTATGCTAAAAAAATCAGGTATTGAAATTCCTGCAGGCAAAACAGATAATGCCTTCACCATGATTTATGTGGCTCAGGACAATATCTGCCTCGGTTATATAAGCCTTTCCGACACAATCAAAGTCGGTGCCGAAGAAGCAGTGGAAAAGGTTCACAAGCTCGGAATAAAGAAAGTAGGCGTTCTTTCCGGCGACCGCACAGCACCCGTAGCGAGAGTAGCAAAAGAAATTGAAGCCGACTTCTATCATGCCGAACTGCTTCCGGAACAGAAAGTATCGGAGCTGGAGCATTATAAGAGCCAAGGGGATATATGTGCTTTCGCCGGCGACGGCATAAACGATGCCCCCGTTCTTGCAGCCTCCTCGGTAGGAATCGCAATGGGGTCGTTGGGCGCCGACATTGCCATAGAGAGCGCCGACGTGGTGATTGCGGGCGATGACCTGCGAAAAATTCCGGAGGGAATTAAAATCTCACGCAAAGTATGGTCGTTACTTCTAGAGAACATATCATTCGCGTTCGGCGTCAAATTACTGGTAATGACGTTAGGAGCCTTCGGCATCGCCACCCTCTGGGCGGCCGTCTTTGCCGATACCGGCGTGACCCTGATTGCCGTGATCTGGACGCTGTGCCGCCTTAAAATCTGGAAACTGAGGAAATGAGTCCTGAAGAAATTGAACATCTTGACGCAAGGATGGAAGAGAGAGGTATCCGCCCCACGGCGGTGCGCTCTTTAGTGTTGCGTACCCTTGCGGACGCCTCTGCACCGCTATCGGTGCAGGACATGGAGGCTATGCTCGACACTGTGGACAGAAGCACCATAACCCGAAGCATGGCATCGTTCCAGAAAGCGGGTCTTGTGCATGTGATTTCCGATGGCTCGTCGGCGATAAAATATGAACTGTGCCGGCGCGACAGCCTTCAGTCTCCTTCCGACGAACATATACACTTCCACTGCGAGCGCTGCGGAAGGACAATCTGCATGACCTCGCTGCCCATTCCCTCCGTAACCCTTCCGGAAGGCTTCACTCCCATCAAGACCAACTATGTGATTTCGGGCATCTGCAACAAATGCCGTGCACCAAAATAGATAAAAAGAGCTGCAACCGCATTCTTTCTGAAAAAATTTAGTTATCTTTGCAGTATAAACCGGATAACTACAGAAATGAAACGGATATTACTGACCTCGGCAGCCCTCTTCTGCGCCACCCTCACCATGCTTCCGGCCACCGCACCACAGGTAAGCCGCATCGATCCGCCGCATTGGTGGACCGGAATGGCCAACCCCCAGTTGCAATTGCAGATTTATGGCAAGGACATACGCAATGCCGTGCCGGAAATCAGTTATCCGGGAGTGACGATAGACTCTGTGGCGAGACTCAATGGCTCCCCGAA
>CAJMDR010000429.1 GCA_905212215.1 uncultured Porphyromonadaceae bacterium | reverse complement strand
CGTACAGAACGGCATTCATCCCGCCGAAGGTCTCTTTTACCTGCTCGTTGGCCCGGGAGAGGCGCACCACGTCGTGGCCGGAGTACATCTCCTCAATATAGCCGTTCAGGGTGCTCAGGTTCTCCTGCCGGGCGGTGAAGTATTTCCACTGCTCCTGCACGGCATCGTTGTCGGCAAGCTCCGGGTTCGACTCGGCCCACTTGAATCCGCGCTTGATATAATGCGGTATCAGGTCCTGGAAGAGCATGGCGTTCACGCCTTTGCCCTGATATTCAGGCTTTATGCCCACCAACATCAGGTCCACGCGGTCGTTCTTCCCTTTCAGACCTTTCAGCAGAGGTATCCAGCCTGTGGGGAAGAGCTTGCCGCGGCTCTTCTGCAATCCACGGCTCAGCGACGGCATGGAGATGCCCACGCCTACCAACTGGTCGTCGGCGTCAACTATCAGGCTGATGAGATCCAGGTCCAGCAATGCCAGATACTCCTTTATATAAGCCTCTATCTGCCGGTCGGTGAGCGGCGAATAGCCGTAGAGCTTGTCGTAGGTCTCGTTGATAAGGTCGAACAGAGGGCGCCCGTAGTCACGTTTCAGCGCCTGCTTGTCGGTATATTTCTTCACCTTAAGCCCGAAACGGCGCTTCACTATCTCCGCCACGCGGTTCATCTTCTCCGGGATACCGTCGGGCACATCCATCACGAACTCCAGCCATTCGCTGTCGGGGCGATAACCGGCGTCCAGTACATGCTGCTCGTAGTAGGGGAAGTTATAATTCGTGGCCATTGTGCTCAGCTCATCGAAGCCGAACGTCAGCAGACCTTCGCGGTCGAGGTCGGTGAATCCGAGCGGTCCTATTATCTGCGTCATTCCCTGGCTGCGCGCCCATTTCTCGGCGGCGTCGAGGAGTGCCTTCGACACCTCCTTGTCGTCGATGAAGTCGAAGAATCCGAACCGGGCGGCCTGCACCCCTGTGCGGCGGTTGACCTGGTCGTTTATCATGGCGCAGATGCGGCCCACCGTCCTGCCCTCCTTCTTCGCCAGGAAGCATTGGCTGCGGCAGAAGTCGAAGGCCGGATTCTTGTCGGGGTTCAGCGTAGCCACCTCGTCAATCACCAAAGGCGGAACATAATACTGGTTGCCGCGATAGAGGCGGATGGGGGACTTGACAAATTCCAGCAACTGGCGGCGAGTAGGCGCGAGGGCTTTTATCTCAGTCATGAAGGGTATGCGGGTGGGATGAAGAGTTGTGGCAGGTGGGTGTTACGTGGGGTCAGAGGGCGTAGGTGAGCCAGATGAGGAGTGCTATCACCACTACCAGAGCTGCTATGAGGAAGATATACAGCTGTGCCGAGGAGCGGCGTTCCACGGCGAGCTGAAGGTCCGGCACAGTCTTGAAGTCGCCTGCCGCGGCACGGTTTGCTATGCGGCGCAGACGCGGCATCTTGGCGGGGAGATGGTCCAGCACCTCGCCCAGCACCAGGCCGAAGGACTTGAGGTCCTCGTCGGTGTCCTGGTGGGTGAGATGTTCCGTCTGGTCATAGCCCACATTGATGAGCTTGAGGTTCTCGTTGTATTCGGTGAAGATGATATTGTCGGGGGTGATGGGGTAGTGCACCAGGTGGTTTTCCTGGATGTACTCCATGGCGTCGATGAGCTGTGTCTGCAGGCGGTGCAGAATCTTCGGCGTGAGGCGTTTCTCGTCTATGAGGCGCCGCAAAGAGTAGCCGTAGACATCGTCGGTGATTATTGCCATGCCCAGACCCGGAATCATCTCCAGGTCGTTCACCATCACTATGTTCGGGTGGGCAAGGTTATAGCGTGTGTCGAACTCCTTTTCCAGCATCTTCCGGAACTTGGGGTCGTCGGCATACTGTTTTTTCAGCGCCTTGAGCATTACCCATTTGCCATGTTTCCGCGCCGTGTAGACATCGTAGTACTCTTCCTGCCATTCCGGCAGCAATGTCAGGTCCGACCATTTACCGGTGGTATCGTCGATGGGTATTTTCTTCTCTTCCTTGCTTACGTAGGACATGGATGGTGACGGATTTGGTTATTTTTGTGGCAGAGGCTGCCTTTACTTAGTGATGATGGAGAAGCCTGTGTACTGCTGGAGGCAGTCGGGGATAAGGATTCCTTCGGGAGTCTGGTAGTTCTCGAGCAGGGCTG
>CAJMDR010000428.1 GCA_905212215.1 uncultured Porphyromonadaceae bacterium | reverse complement strand
GTGGAGCCTGTCTCCAGCGTCTCATCGACAACGGATTCGTGAAATATCTGCTTGGCGACATCGAACCGACGGAGAAGGCGCGTGTGCTTCTTTCACACGCCGGCCACCTTGAACTCGCCGACATCGGCAAGTTCATCAGACAGATTGACGAGGTTGACGCACTCGCGGAAAACCGTAAGCCCACAAAGCCGGTAATGAGGGAGTATGAGAACTGGATACAGCCTCTCATCCTCTCGCTCATCACCGACAAGAAGTCCTTTGCAAGCAAAGCTTCCGGCTATACATGCCCTAAATGCGGCAACCACGGGCTGACCGTGTTCCCGGCCACCATAGCCTGTGAGTGCTGTGGATTCTCAATCCCGCTCCACTTCCACGGCTACAACCTGACCGACAAGGACATCGAGCAACTCGTCCGATACAAATACACGTCGCCCATCTACGGCTTTACCAACGCCAAAGGCCGCAAATTCTGCGAGTCGCTCGTAATCGACAACCGTTTCGGCGTGACATTCTCCGCCAAAGCAGCAAAGATATATTCATAAAATACTATTGCCTATGCAGACAATTGAAATAGACAAGGAAGTGTTTGAGGACATGGTGAAGTCCATGCAGTTTCTTCACACGATGGTGAGCCGTATGTGGAAACTGCTACATCCTCCCGCCGGTTCCGGCAAATGGCTCACACCATACGCGGCGGCCAATGCCATGTGTATCACCGTCCGCCAGCTCCAGACATTGAAATCAAGCGGAAAGATAGGCTACTTTCAAGAGCCGGGAGGAAACTGTCTGTTCAGCGAAGCTGAGATAGGTCGTTATCTTGAGGACAACCGGATGGAGGCCGGAGGATGCCTATGACAGATGATATTATCACCAAACGCCACTCTTCAGTCCTGACATTCTATGCACAGGCAAGGGAATTGGCTGAAATGTTTGAGGCGATAGCCCCGAATATCCGACCGCCGTTGGCAGGGAGATTCTTCATAGAAGACAAGGAATTGTCAAGACGACTGTCTCTGCACCGCCGGACACTCCAGAACTTCCGCAACGCCAACATCATTCCCTATTATAAGATAGGTGGCAAGACCATCTACGATGAAGCCGAGATAGAAGAATGGCTCAACGCCAACTTCCACGCCAAATACTGACGTGATTGTGTTATACATATAAACTGGCCGAAGGGCGACAACCGAGTGTCAAGCTCGATTGTCGCCCTTCCTTCATTCTGTCATTCCTCAAAGAGGATTTTTTCTCGGACGCCCACGCTTTTTCGGCGGTTCCCTCACAAAGTCATTTGGCTTTTCTTTGAGGGGAGTAACCGCATCCTCCATCTTGTCAAACTTGGAGCGCATCTTCTGCATATCCTCCGAGATTGCTTCATCCACCATCTTTGCATAAATCTGAGTCGTCTGAATGTCTGAATGCCCAAGCATTTTCGATATTGACTCGATTGGCACATGGTTTCTGAGTGACACCGTGGCGAAAGTATGGCGGGCGATGTGCGTCGTCAGGTGTTTTTTCACCTTTGCGAGAGTCGCTATCTCCAGCAGGTATCCGTTCATTCGCTGATTGGAGATTACCGGGAGCATTATGCCTTTGGAAACAACCATCGGGTGGTCTTTGTATTTTTCCAGAATCTTGGTCGGAATACCCAGCAGTGGGATGGAACTAATTTCTCCCGTTTTCTGGCGAGGCTTCTTTATCCAGCGCTCTCCGTTCTCGTCTTCAACAATCTGCGCTTTGGAAAGCGTGGATACATCCACAAACGCCAATCCTGTAAAGCAGCAGAAGATGAAGGTATCCCGAACCTTTTCGAGACTGGGTAGATCAGTCAGGTTGAGCGACATGATGCGCTTCAGCTCATCTTCGTTGAGAGCCTCACGCTTGGCCTGAGTCCGTGTGTATCGCTTGTTGATGAAAGGATCCTCGTCCATCCACTTGTTGGCAAGAGCGATACGGGTCACCTTCTTAAGATAGCGAATATATTTCACGGCGGCGTTATTTCCGTTTTCTTTGGTCACGCGGAGAAAATGCTCGAAGTCGTCGATCATTCCGCTGGTGAGTTTCTTGATAGGGATGTCGGGCGAACCTTCACGCTTGTTGAGAAACTCAGAGAGATATTTGCCGCAACGCTCCCAGCGCAGGAAGGTACACTCGCAGATGTCGCCCATT
>CAJMDR010000427.1 GCA_905212215.1 uncultured Porphyromonadaceae bacterium | reverse complement strand
TGATGAAACAGTATCTGGAGATGAAGCGCCGCCACCCCGACGCCATACTGCTGTTTCGGGTGGGCGACTTCTACGAGACGTTCTCGGCCGATGCCATCGAGGCCAGCAAGATACTGGGCATCACTCTTACGCGCCGCGCAAACGGGGCCGCTTCGTCGGTGGAGCTGGCAGGTTTCCCGCATCATGCTCTCGACACTTATCTGCCGCGTCTGGTAAGGGCCGGGAAGAGAGTGGCCATCTGCGAACAGCTCGAAGACCCCAAGCTCACAAAAAAACTGGTGAAAAGGGGCATTACGGAACTCATCACTCCGGGTCTGAACATGAGTGACTCACTGTTGCAGGCACGCCGCAACAATTTCCTTGCGGGAGTGGTGTTCGGCAGCCGTGATGTGGGTCTCGCTTTCCTCGACATTTCCACAGGCGAGTTCCTATGTGCCCAAGGCTCCATGCAGTATGCCGACAAGCTTCTCAGCGGCATCGCTCCCGCCGAACTGGTTATGATGCGTGGAGAGAAGGCAAAGGCACAGCGCCTGGCGACTCCGTCGTGCGCCCTCTATGAGCTTGAAGACTGGATATACACGGAACAGGCGGCTCAGGAACGGTTGCTGAGACATTTCTCCACCGCGTCGCTGCGTGGCTTCGGCGTGGACGGTATGCCTCTCGGTATCATTGCCGCCGCCTCGCTGCTTTATTATCTCGATGCCACGGAACACCGTCAAGTGGCGCACATAACTTCTCTGGCACGCATCGACGAGGACCGATATGTGCGTCTCGACCGATTCACCATACGTAATCTGGAGCTGCTTGAACCCCTTGCCGAGGGTGGTAAGAGCCTTCTGGATGTCCTCGACCATACCTGCTGCGCCCCCGGCGCCAGGATGTTGCGGCGACGCCTTGTGTTCCCTCTTGCGCATGTTGAGGAAATCAACTCGCGCCTCGACCTGGTGCAGATTCTCTACGATGACACCGAGCTCCGCATTCATCTTGCCGACATCCTCACTGACATCGGCGACCCGGAACGCATTGCCTCCAAGACAGGAGCTTTGCGTGTCGGGCCGAGGGAACTGTTGCGTCTTCTGCAGGCGTTGCAGGCTTTCGAGAGGCTGAAGACGCTGTTATCCGCCTCCTCGCATGAGGCGTTACAGAAAATAGCCCATACCATCGACACACTTTCGGAGCTGAACCGCCGCTTGCGCACGACTTTGCGCGAAGATGCTCCCGCCATGCTGAGCCAGGGAAACGTAATAGCCGACGGTGTGGACCCGGAACTCGACGAGCTGAGAGGTCTCCTTACCAATTCCCGCGAGGCACTGAACGCCATCCTCGCCAGGGAGATAGATGCCACAGGCATTCCCTCGCTGAAAATAGGCTACAACTCGGTGTTCGGATATTACATAGAGGTGCGCAACACCTATCGTGACAAGGCTCCGGAGCAATGGATTCGCAAGCAGACTCTGGTAGGCGCCGAACGATATATCACTCCGGAGCTGAAGGAATACGAGCAGAAGATTCTCGGTGCCGAGGAGAAGATAGCGGCCATAGAAAGCCGCCTCTTCAACGACCTTGTGCAGACCTGCGCACGATATATTCCCGCCATCATGCGGGATTCTGCCACTGCAGCAGCTTTGGACTGCAGTCTTTCGGCGGCCATATGCGCCTTGGAATCGGGCTATGTGCGTCCTAAGGTGGACGATTCTTTCGTGCTCGACATCACCGACGGACGCCATCCCGTAATAGAGAAGACCATGCCGCCGGGCGAGCTGTATGTTGCGAACTCTGTTCACCTCGACACCGATCGCCAGCAGATAATAATCATCACAGGCCCCAACATGAGCGGTAAATCGGCGCTCCTCCGTCAGACGGCGCTGATAGCGCTTATGGCGCAGACAGGCCATTTCGTGCCGGCGCGCAACGCCCGTATCGGTGCCGTGGACAAGATTTTCACCCGCGTTGGCGCCAGCGACAACATATCGCGCGGCGAGTCTACCTTTATGGTGGAGATGACCGAAGCGGCTTCCATCCTGAACAATATGTCGGCACGGTCGCTTATTCTCTTCGACGAGCTGGGCCGTGGTACTTCCACTTACGACGGCATCTCCATTGCCTGGGCCATTGTGGAGAACATACACGACAACAATGTGTGCCGTCCGCGCACCCTCTTCGCCACGCACTA
>CAJMDR010000426.1 GCA_905212215.1 uncultured Porphyromonadaceae bacterium | reverse complement strand
TCCACTGGATGGTCGGGAGCCTGAGTAAGCTGATGCAGGATGCGCACATTACGTCCTGACTGTGCGGCAGCCGAGAATACGCTCATGCGGAACATATCCTTGCTTACGAGCTGTGAGCAGGAGAAGGTGAACAACAGACCTCCGGGCGCTATCTTGTTGAATGCGGCGGCGTTTAGGCGGCGATAGCCTCTAAGACCGTTCTGAAGGGCACCGCGATGCTTGACAAAGGCGGGAGGATCAAGAATGATGAGGTCGTAAGAATCCTTCTCCATGTCGTCGAGATAGCGAAAAGCATCCGTGGCGTATGCCTCATGCCTCTTGTCGCCGGGGAAGTTGAGGTCTGCATTCGCTTCGGTAAGGGCAATAGCCTTTGTTGAAGAGTCAACACTGTGGACTAATTCAGCACCGCCACGCAAGGCATATACCGAGAAACCTCCGGTATAGCAGAACATGTTCAGCACCTTTCTTCCATGGGCATAATGTTCCAGAAGAGCGCGGTTATCGCGCTGGTCGAGGAAGAAACCAGTCTTTTGTCCGCGCAGCCAGTCAATATTGAAGCGAAGGCCGTTCTCCATTGCCACGGAGCCTTCATAACCTCCGGCAAGGTATTCGTCCACCGGGTCAAGACGAGCCTTGTAGGGTAGGGTGGTCTCGCTTTTATAGTACACATTCTTTATAGGCAGACCGGGAAGCTCCGTCAGTGCCTGAGCAATCTCGCGGCGTTGGAAATGCATACCGGGAGAATGGGCCTGCATCACAGCTGTGTCTGCGTATACGTCCACAATCAGTCCCGGCAGGAAATCTCCTTCGCCATGCACAAGGCGGAAAGAATTGTTCCGGTCGGAAATCAGACCTAATTCGCGGCGAAGTTTCCAGGCGTTCAGCAGGCGTGATGGGAAATAGTCGTCGGGAAGTTCCTTCTCGCCGAAAGCGAGCATACGCACTGCTATGGAGCCTATCTGCCAGTGACCTACGCCTATGTTTTCGCCTCCGAAACTCTCCACCCTCACCAGATCGCCTTCTTCAAGTCCGTCCGGCAACGAAGCTATGGCGCCGGAGAACACCCAGGGATGGTGACGCAGCAACGATTCTTCTTTTCCTTTGCGCAGTTTTATGGTCTTCATGGCGTGATTATTTGAACAGACGGATTATATCCATGCCATTGGCATAGAGCAAAAGGAGAATGAGGATTATCATGCCTGCCATCTGGGCACGTTCCATGAACTTCTCCGACGGCTTGCGGCGGAATATCACTTCGTAGAGCAGGAACATGACATGTCCGCCGTCGAGGGCCGGTATGGGCAGGATGTTCATGAACGCTAATGCCACACTGAGGAAAGCGGCTATGTTCCAGAAGGCTATCCAGTCCCACTTTTCCGGGAAGATGGAGCCGATGGTGCCGAAACCGCCTATGCTCTGCGCTCCTTCTTTGGTGAAGAGGAGTTTCATAGACCCGACATAGGATGTGAGCTTGTCGGTGCCCAACTGTACTCCGCGGGGGAGGGAGGCTAAAAGCGAATAATGAATTTCCTTCGAGTTGTAGAATTTGGATGGATCCAGTTCAAGACCCACACCTATCTTGGAGTTGGAATTAAGCGCAACCGGCAGTGACAGCGTGTCGTTCTGTTCACCCTGCTTTCTCACTACAGTTATGTTCACATGCTCGTTGGCTTTTCCCTTGATCGCCTCAAGAAACGAGAAGAGGTCAGGCGTGGAAGTGCTGTCCACTGCCAATACCTCGTCACCTTCCTTGATTCCTGCTTTCTCGGCACCCTCTCCCTTAATTATCTGATTGAAACGGGCGGGGATGGAATAGGTCATGAACGAGAAGGGGATACTGTCGTTCTTGCCTTCCTTATCGATGGCGAAGATGAATCCCTTGGGAATGTCAATGCTCACTTTCTTGCCGTCGCGAAGCACCGTAACTCGGTTTGCCTGAATCATGGCAAGGCGTCCTTCGTTGGGGTTGTCCAGCTCTTTGCCGTCGGCCGACAGTGGGATATCGCCGTTTCGGAAACCTATGCTCTGCGCTTCGGGCGAGAATACCATACCATGACGTGCTTCGGAGAACGGTACATATTTCTCTCCTGTAGCGAATACTATTCCGGCATATATGACAATGGCGAGCAGGAAATTGAACAGCACTCCGGCAATCATAATCAGCAGACGCTGCCATGCCGGCTTTGCACGGAATTCCCATTTCT
>CAJMDR010000425.1 GCA_905212215.1 uncultured Porphyromonadaceae bacterium | reverse complement strand
TGGCGAAAGAACTGCACGACCGTTCCGTTTCAGCCGATGACATGGCCGACGGCATATACCGCTTCCTGCTCGGTCTCGGAAAGAAGGTTATAGTGGCAAACATGATGTCGGAAATCGCCACCCTTTTCCTCGCAAACGGCATAGAGTCGCTTTCCATGTGGGGCGCATGGATAGGCATCCTCGCCTTCACTCTACAGATCTACTTCGACTTCTCCGGATACAGCGACATGGCAATAGGCCTGGGACGTTGCATGGGATTCCATTTCCCGGAGAACTTCAACCATCCTTATTGCTGCACTACCATCACTGACTTCTGGCGCCGCTGGCACATGTCTTTGGGCAGTTTCTTCCGCGATTACGCCTACATACCCCTCGGCGGCAACAGAAGGCATCAGGCACTGAACATCTTCACTGTATGGTTCCTGACCGGAATGTGGCACGGAGCCTCATGGAACTTTATAATATGGGGCCTCTATTTCGGCTCTATACTGGCTTTGGAGAAGGTTACCATCATCAAGTGGCAGAAACATATTCCAGACATCCTTCTGCGCCTCTACGCACTGTTTATAGTGGTAGTGGGCTGGGGAATATTCTACTTCGATAATTTCGACAAGATGAAGCTGTGGTTCAGCTCCGCCTTCGGACAACGCAGCCTGGAATTCGGTCTGCAGGAACTGACAGCACTCACCGATAACTTCTGGCTTTGGATAGTGGCGATACTGTTCTGCATCCCGCTTCGCAGCTGGATAGAGGCGGGAGCTTCCAGACTGGTACGCCCTCTGCCCGGAAACGGCCTACACGTAATGGCCGCCGCAAGAGCAATGGTGAGCATCCTGCTACTCGCACTCTGCGTCGCTCTTTTAGTAGGAGCCACCAACAACGCTTTCATCTACACACGATTCTGAAATATTCGCTGATATACGACATGCACAACAAACTCTATATCACCCTCACGCTGGTAATATATGTGGTAATAGCCACTGTATTCCTGGTATTTCCGCGCAGTAACTATTCTGAACTGGAAAAGAGAGAATTAGCAAAGATGCCGGAATTCAGCACCGACAAACTGGCCGACAACAGCTATCCGCGCGAACTGGCAAGCTGGTTCAGCGACTCGGAGCCTTATCGCGACGAGCTGATGAGTGCCTCGATGTGGGTACGCGACCTTCTTCGCCTCAACGTGGGTGGCGACGAGGCCGTATCGTTCCATGCCGCTGATGACGGCACAGAACCGGAAGCTCCCGGTCCCGACGCATCGCCCGAAGAGATAGCGGCTTACGAGAACCGCATCAATGCCGATGCCAACGCCAAGATTGCAAACAAAGGCATTATAGTGGTAGGCGCGGCACCCAACGCCAGAGCGCTGATGGCATACGGAGGAACTAAGGGCGGCGAGAAATTCGCACAGGCTCTGAACAAATATCACCGCGACCTGGGTGTGAACGTATATGCCGTAGTGATTCCTCTCGCCACGGAGTTCTACACTCCAGACAAGGCTAAGAAAGCAACTCATCCGCAGTTACCCACCATACAGAATATTCACGCCAATCTGGAACCTGGTGTGATACCTGTCAATGCTTATGGCGCGTTGGCGGCACATGTGAACGAGGACATATATCTGCGCACGGACCACCACTGGGCACCTCTCGGAGCATACTACGCCGCCGAAGCTCTCGCAAAACGCGCCAACGTGCCATTCAGACCACTTTCAAGCTACGACAAGCATGTGGTGCACCGTTTCGTAGGCTCAATGTACGGATATTCCAAGGATATAGCAGTGAAGAACTCCCCTGAGGACTTTGTATATTACACTCCCAAAGGACTGAATTATACTACCCAGTATATCTGCTACAAGGTCAACAAGGATTATCGCGTGACAAGCGAGACAGGATGGCAGGCTGGCCAGTACTTCATGCATTATCCCGACGGCTCCTCAGGCGCCTACTGTACCTTCATGGGCAGCGATATGCGTCTAACCAAAGTGAAGACAGGCTCCAGGACAGGACGACGGCTCATGGTGATCAAAGACAGCTACGGCAACGCCCTGCCGGGTTATATGTTCTACAGTTTCGACGAGGTGCATGTGGTGGACTTCCGCTACTTCACCAAGAACATGAGGCAATATGTGCGCGATAACGGCATCACCGACATAGCGTTTGTGATGAACATCTTCAACGCCTATTCACCGCACACTTACGACAAGGTAGTCAAGTTCCTCACCCAGGGCAACGGCAG